>JAUVON010000108.1 GCA_030599175.1 Desulfobulbaceae bacterium
ACCGTCGAATTGTAATAGGTCTGAAAATTATCAACCTCTTTTGCCTCGGTATCATGGAGAATAAAACGGGTCTCCACCTGGTTTTCATACTGATACGTCAGCCATGAATAAATGAGCACATGCTGATTTACCACCAGTTCCGTCGGTTTGCCTCCCATCGAACCCGAGTAATCCCGAACAAAAAATACAACCGCCTGGGATTCATAATCCTTTTCCTTGGATAAGATTCTATACACCCTGTCTCTGGGCGATATGAGCAGTTCACGGGGATCCACTCTGCTGTTAACTTTCACCCTCCCGAGAGCGATGTTGGTTTGAAGTATCTTTTTCAGGGTCGATTTCTTATCCAGTATCTGGCCAAAGCCCCTGTTTGTATCTGTCAGATCATAGGTATACCTGCTTAGAGATCGTTTTTTCCCTTTATCCTTGAGATTGGGCAATTCAAACTGTTCCGTCAGAACCTTGCCAAGATCATAGGCATTGGATTCCACATCGTGGGAGCCACCTTCACCCTGGCCGGCTCCTCCCTGTCCGCCCTGATCAGGTCTTACCGGCTGTTCTCCTATAACCTCACCCTCTTCACCCTCTCCGACGCCACCTTCTCCCGAACCACTATCGCCTCCTTCACCTTCACCCTCTTCTTCCAGACGCACCTTATCATGAAGAAGCTTTTCCTCGACCGTGGTGGGAACGATAACGATCTTGTCATCTCCACTCTGACTGGGCTTGACCATCTTGCCGACACGGATCTTTCTTGGAAAACCGTCCTTTTCCCTCTGCTTGTCTCTTGCAAGCAGGTAATCAAGAGATTGCACCGATGTTATGGAGACGGACTGTGCCAGGGACATATTGAGAAGCAATTGCAGATCATGAGACGAACAGACATTCTGCTTTTGCGGCAAAGACACAGGGATATGGTAGAGAGTTTCCATTATTGATGTTTCGCCTGGGAGTTAAACTGCATTTCTCACGAGTTGAAACGACCGCAGATGCGGGTTTGTGTCAGTTCTCGTCAACCTGTGTACAAAAATATTCGATAGTTTTCTGGGCACAGGTGGTACAATAGCCAAGCTTATTCAGCATGGTTTCAATCATTCGATCATAGAGCTTCTGATTTTCCTCATTGGTTCTGTTGGCAAGTGCTCCAATCAAACTGCCCGAACCGGCAATATCAGATTTTAAACGCACATCCGTCACGGCTTTCACCAGTTCAAGGTTATCCATGAAATCATAATCCGGCTTGACGGAAATTTTCTGGCCATAGATTTTTCTGATTGATGTTCTGAAAGAATCTTTCTGCTCGTTGGTTTTCAAGCCAAGACAATCTTCAACAGAATTGATATATCGCTCATCAATTTTTAAGGCCTGCAGTTCACCTGTCTGTGGATTTTTATATTTCCACATTTTATCAGTGCCCAGATTTTCCGCATCTATACCTATGATCATATTGACATAATTCATCACATCTTTACGGATGGCCAAAGGTTCATCCATATAGGCATTGAACATTTCCGTCATTATACGTTCGCGGTAGAGTCCCTTTGCTATCTTCAGATCATCGAGAAATTTGGCCCTGTCATTTGCCTCTGAAACATAGTCAAGAATCACCCTTTCAAGTGAATGAAAAACATCATAACCAAACATGCATTTACCTTCGTTGGTCTCAGTATTTTCCAGCATCAACTGAATCGACCGCCCCAGATTTCTCTGTCCGAGACCTTTCTGACCGAAACGTTTTGTAATATCATGCTCCTGGTTCAAGGTATCGATCACTTCCGACAGAGTTTTCAGACTCTTCTCGCCGGCAACTTCTCCCGCTGCAAGTTTCAAGGTCTCTATGGGCGTCAACTTTTCCGACCTCGGTAAACGGGTCAAAACCACCGCAACCGATGCGCCGTAATTCAAATTCGGATCCTGATGCATAGTGTCACCGGTGAGTGTGGTTTTCTCCTCACTACCGATGGCATAGGCCGTCAGTTGGCTTTGCAGGTTATAGTTAGTATTATGGGAAACGTAGCAGATACGACATCTGTCAACAATCGGTGCCTCCTCTTTTTCGGCCAGGAACCGGTTAAATTCCGAATTATTGCTTGTGGCCACGATCAGGGTGTCAATCGGCCACTTATATCCATCAATTTCAACGGAGCGGTTCTGGATTATTCCCAGATAAACCTGAACAAGATCCTTTTTATTTTTGAAAATCTCATCACTGAAATGGATGCCGCCACCAGCTACTCTGGCAAGTGCACCGCGACGAAGATCAAACCGATAGGGATTGTTGGTATCCGATATATGGAGAAGACGTTGAATGGATTCTTCCCCCAACAGATCTACAGCCGAAGAAGTAATCTTATCCTTGGCAGGATATTTCCCTGTCACTGTTCCCAGGCTCTCCACAAGAGGTACCGGCACGATCTCAATAAAATTGAGCATCTTTTCCAGGTCCCCATCCGTATATTCCCGTATATTGTTCCAAATATAGGCAGAGCATGCCCCAAGAGGCCTGTAATTGTCATACCACTCTTCAAGCTTTTCGTCGGACAGCCTGTATCGTCTTGCCAGGTACTTCTCTGAATCAGCCCTCATCTCCTGGAGGTTCATTGCCAGAACCATAGGATCCTCATAGGTCTGAGACTCAATGGTTCTGATATTGCCGTAGGATCCAAGTTTATCAAGACCAGTGAAACGAAAAGTATATTTTCTGTTCTCCGGAATAGATAAGAATTCTCTATACATACTGCAGAGATACTCAACCAGAAAAGTCTTGCCGTTACCGGGTTCCCCCACCAGAACAAAGGCCATCTCTTTGGAAGATCCTCCTTCAGAAGCGTCTTTTATAAACGAAACAAAGGAGTTGATCTCGTCATACATCCCTATTATATGTTTCTTCCCTTCCCTGAATATTTTGAAATCAAAGGTGCTTTTGCCGTTAACCGTAACTTTGTCAAAATCTCTGCCGAGAATCATTCGGCTGACAGCCTGGAAAGCATTCTCAAAAACATGCTCACCCTTTTTTACTGAGGTAATATGGTGGTGGAGTGAAGTATTCCTCTGCGTTGCCATCGTTCCCCTCCTTAACAGGTTGAAATAGAGGTTGATGCATATGTTTGTTACTAAACTATCGTCACAGACAGTAAAAATTACAAGAGGATGTTATGAATAATTATTCGACCAAATTACGCACAAGACACCAAATTTTCTCTTTTGATAGTTTTCAATAAATGAGAGTTTTCGGAATCGAAGTTTATTCCCTGTTGCAAAGGATACTTATTTCTAAGGGTCCCGGAAATACTATTTATCGGCAACACCGGTTGACATATCCAGGATCAGTAACCACATTAGTATGACGCAAAGTATAGTGCATAATCACAAAACTTTTAATTCACTCCAGTTGAGGGAAAACATGACAAAAAAAGTTATCTCCACAGATCAGGCACCTGGGGCAATTGGTCCTTACTCCCAGGCGATTGCCGCCAGTAATCTTCTTTTCATCTCCGGCCAGCTGCCCATAAACCCGGCAGACGGGAAAATGATTGAAGGAGCAGTTGATACAAAAACTCATCAGATCCTTAATAATGCAGCAGAGATCGCCAGGGAAGCGGGTACTGATCTCACTCATGTGGTAAAAACCACCATCTTTTTAACGGATCTGGCGGACTTTCAAACAGTAAATGCAGCCTACGGCGAGCACTTTCCGGAAGCACCTCCTGCCCGCTCAACTGTACAGGTCGCCGCTTTACCCCTGGGATCCAATATTGAGATAGAATTTATCCTGAGCATTTAGGACAAACCTGCGCAATATGGAGAATAATTCTATGAAGTTCACGGTAAAAGATATCCTGGATATGGAGGTCACTCTCGCTCTTGGATGCACGGAACCTGTTGCAATTGCACTTGGCGCTGCCGCTGCCGCATCACTCCTTCCTGAAAAAGAGTTTGATACCATCGAGATCTGGATTGACCCGAATATCTATAAAAATGGTATGGCTGTCATAATTCCAGGGAGTGGTGATATGCAGGGCCTCGATACTGCAGCAGCACTTGGAGCTTATGGGGGAGATCCTGGCCGTGGACTCGAAGTACTTGCGAGTCTTGATGACAATACAATTAAAAAAGCCTCACAGCTTCTCAAAGAAAACAGCGTTACTGTAAATCTTCGTGAAGAACAGGGCCTCTATGTTCAGACAAAAATAACAGCGGGAGAAAACATCGCTGAGTCACTTATTGTTGATCTCCACAGCAATATAGTCAGTCTTAAATTAAATGGTAAAGAGGTACAGGATTCTCCACTTCTCTCAAAAGCGGGGAAAAAAGGTGGAAAACATCCACTGGCGGAACTTGAAACCTGGTTAAGAGAACTTACTCTTGCGGAAATTTTGGAACTGACCGGCGATCTGGATGAAGATGACCTGAACTTTCTCGAAGAGGGGGTAACCCACAATCTCGCCCTGGCGGAGCATGGCCTGAAATACGGTACCGGACTGGGGATAGGTAAAGCGATTGACCGTCTCCTGAAACAAAAACTCCTGACAAAAGACATGGCCACCTCGGCAAAAAGACTGACCTCGGCGGCGGCAGATGCACGTATGGGAGGCGTCAACCTGCCTGCAATGAGTTCTGCAGGGAGTGGTAATCATGGCCTCACCGCCATCCTGCCTATCTGGGCAGTGAAGGATTTTGTCGATCATGACCGGGAGACCATCCTCAGGGCCATAGGCCTCAGCCACATTATTACCGCCTATGTCAAGGCTCATACGGGCAGGTTATCTGCAGTCTGCGGCTGCTCTGTTGCTGCAGGAGCCGGAGCCACCGCAGGTATCACCTACC
Organism: Desulfobulbaceae bacterium; assembly: GCA_030599175.1. Classification (GTDB taxonomy): domain Bacteria; phylum Desulfobacterota; class Desulfobulbia; order Desulfobulbales; family Desulfocapsaceae; genus Desulfomarina. The sequence continues at coordinate 4,828 of JAUVON010000108.1, forward strand.
TGATTGGCGGAGATGCAGGCCATATGGAAGGGGCGATCAAAAATATCATGGAAGATCTGGCCGGGGTCATCTGCGACGGGGCCAAAGCCGGCTGTGCAATTAAACTTAATACTGCAGCAGGTGCAGCAGTACAGGCTGCACTCTTCTCTCTCCAGGGGGTAAATGTCCAGGATACCGATGGTATCATCGGCCATTCTACCCGGAAGACTATCCAGAACATGGGTGAACTCAGTCATGAAGGGATGGTCGAGACAGATAAAACCATCCTGAAGATAATGTTGGAAAAACAGATGGCCTCAAAAGAAAAGTAGTCCCACATCTCTACCTCCATCCTCGATGCCTGTGGATCGGAGTCTCGCATGCTCGCTTACCTGTTGTGGCAATAGTTCTCCGCTCTCCTCTCCTTTCGTGAACCACATGATATTTTGCGTAAACCATTTATATAGTGTAGATTAAGGCTGCCTTTTACGTTTCAATCTTATATCACCATACGGGGAAAACAGTCAATGTTGAACCATATGAAGAAACCCATGTTTTATATATTGATTGCCGGGGTTTTCAGCTTTCACCCGAATACATCACATGCTGAAACAGATCCCGCGAATAATGGCCATGCTATTGTAGAAAAAGCCTTCGATTACTGGCGCGGCATGAGTTCCGTTGCCCGTTTTGCAATGACCGTTCATCGTCCCGACTTTGAAAGAACAGTAGTTATGCGAGGTTGGACCAAAGGAAGGCAAAATGCTCTTTTTTTTGTTGAAAAACCAGCCAAAGATGCCGGCAATGGAAGCTTGAAAAAGGGCAGGGAGATGTGGAGCTATAACCCGAAAATCAACCGGGTTATCAAGCTGCCTCCATCAATGATGAGTCAGTCATGGATGGGCTCCGACTTTTCCAATGATGACCTGGCTAAATCCGATAGTATGCTCGATGATTATACCCATACGGTTAAAGAGAAAAAGGTTGTTGCCGGTTTGACAATATATTCCATCGAGGCACTTGCCCGGGAAGATGCCCCCGTTGTCTGGGGAAAACAGGATCTTGTCATACGTGAGGATGGAATTCTTCTCAAACAGTCTTTCTATGATGAAGATATGATCATGGTGAAGGAGATGCATGCTGAAGATATCCAGCAACTCGGCGGGCGGCTGTTTCCACGTATATGGACCATGCAGAGGAGAGATGAAAAAGATCGCTACACCAGACTGGAATACCTTGAACTCAGCTTCGGTGATGATCTTGAAGATCGCCTGTTCACTCTTGCCGGCCTGAAAAACAGGAGGCGTTGAACGTGGGTGATTTCCTGCTGGCCTGGCGCAATATCTGGCGTAACACCAGACGCTCTGTCCTGACTATACTGGCAATAGTCTTTGCCACGTCCCTGCTGATATTCATGCTCTCTTTTCAGTTTGGTGCCTATGATGATATGATCGATTCCTCGGTTCGCCTCAGTACCGGACATCTCCAGGTTCAGGCTCAAGGCTACCAGGACAGGCCCGGCATGCGTAAAGTAATTGAGAACCCGAACCGTTTACTGGCAATGGTAACCAGGCTCACTGGTGTTGAGACTGCGGGAATCCGTTCGGACGCCTTCGCTCTCGCAGCAGGACCTCAGAGAAGCAGGGGAATCATGATAACCGGCGTCATTCCTGACAATGAGATCACTATCTCCTCACTCCCCGGCCAGATCAAAAAAGGAAGATACCTGCTCAATGAGGATTCAGATGTTGCGGTGATAGGGGCTCTTGCCGCAAAACGACTGCAAATCGATATTGGTGACGAGTGCACCCTGCTCGGCCAGGGCCGAGACGGCTCGGTGGCAGCAACCATTGTCAGAATTGTTGGTATATACCGAACAGGAATCGATGAATTTGACCGTACAACAATACAGATCCCCCTTGCAGACTTCGATTCGGTTTTCAGCATGGAAGGTGCGACGCACCGGCTTGTAATGATAATAGATCATCTTGCTGATGCAACCGATATTGCCGCAGAAGTTCGCCTGGCACCTGAAGCAGCCGGGTTGGCAGTGCTGACCTGGGACCAACTGAGTCCCGGCCTGAAACAATCAATTGAGCTGGATCTGGTCGGGGGAATCATCATGTATGCAATTCTGGTAATTGTGGTTGCTTTCAGCATCCTCAACACATTTTTCATGGCAATTTTTGAACGAACCAGGGAGTTTGGAGTACTGATGTCAATCGGTACAAAACCACTGCGGCTGGTGAAGCTGATGCTGCTGGAATCTATGGCCATGACCTCTATCGGCCTTGTAACAGGCACTATCCTTGGCATTGCTGTTACTCTGATCTTTTCCCATTACGGTATCAGTATGGGGGAAAGCAGCGATCTCATGGCCCAATACGGCATTGCAGATCGACTTTATCCTCACCTGTCCCTGCCGTCAGTCATCATCGGACCGGCGATTATCGCTGTTGTTACCTTTATAACTGCACTTGTACCTGCTATGAAAATTCCACGCATGCGTCCCGTTGAAGCAATGCGTGCCTGCTGAGAAAACAGGAGACAAGAGAGAATGGACATCCCTGTTGCCTGGCGAAATCTCTGGCGTAACCCACGCCGTACTTTCATCATTTTGACAGCTATTGTGATCGGCATCTCCAGTATGGTCGTCCTTTCAGCTCTCAGCCGCGGCACCATGGAGGGAATGGTGGACAATGCGATCGATAACCTTGTCGGGCATATCCGCATTCAGGATCCGGAGTATCGGGTAGATCCCTCTATCACCAGAAGAATCGACCTGCCGCAACAGCTTATCTCAGATATAGAGCCGATCCTGCCCCCCGGCAGCCGTATTGCAAGACGAATCAAAGTTGATGGTATGTTGAGTACAAGCAGGGAACATATTGGTGTTATCGTTGTCGGAATTGTTCCGCAGGATGAAACAGGTATTTCTTTTATCGGCAACCCCGTTTACCAGGGAAGAATGATCACAGCGGATGAGTCGAACGGACTGGTTGCAGGTGAGGCACTGCTTAAGCGTATCGGTGCCAAGGTAGGAAGAAAGGTCGTCCTCATGAGTCAGAACCACGATTTGGAAAATGTCTCCAAGGCCTTCAGGATAAGGGGGACATATCGAACCGAGCTTGCTCAGACTGAAAAAGTATACGTTTTTGTACCACTTTCTGCCCTGCAGAAAATGCTTGGTGTGGGTGAAGGGGTGACCGAAATCAGTATCAACACTGGACGGAAAAATAACAGCCAGAGCATGGATCTGGGCGGGCTCGTCTTCAGACTCAATGAAAAATTCAAAGACAGCGGATTTCTCGCCGAGGACTGGCATCAGATGCTGCCGGCCCTCAGCGCCTATCTCGAAATGTTTGACGGCTATATGCTGATCTGGTTTGTGGTCGTATTTATCGCCATGGGTTTCGGACTGGTAAATACCATGTTGATGGCAGTGTACGAACGGATGCGGGAGTTTGGACTCCAGCGGG
>JAUVON010000046.1 GCA_030599175.1 Desulfobulbaceae bacterium
CCCGACAAGTCGGAAAACTTTTTAGTTACGCTGGATAAGTGCCTCGAAGGTCTCTCTACGTTCGCTATCTGCTGCTGATAATAACCACTTGAATTAGATAGCACTTTAAATTTGCTTGTTATTTATTACAGCTTTTATGGAGTAAGGCACTAAATAATTATTTATTGTGGCAACGATCAACACATCTTTTTCTGGTTCTCGGCGGCAAGGAAGGCGAGTCTATATATGAAATCATCTGATCTTGTAAAATTGTCACGGAGTTTCTGTGGTGTTTTTTCCACAGAACCGTGCATCTCTTTAAAGAATCCGGTTATAAAATCATTGTGCAGGCTTTTAGATTTTTCCAGCATGGGAGGCGCGTTTTTACGGACGTGGAGAGGCAATTCAGCTAATTCATCAATAAATGTTTTTTCCTTATCTACTGACAGCAGCATCTTTACCATGGCTTTGATTCCGCCATCATTCACATAAGCGGTGAACCTGGTAAAATCTTCTTCGGTCAGTTGATCAGCTCCCCCGAACAGTTTAATGATTTTGAAAATAATTGCCACAAGCTGGCTGCGACATACTTCCTCCATAAAAGGCCGATGGAGAGAAATAGCCCGGCCAGTTTCTACAAGCAGCCATGAAAATTTGGCTGTTTCCTGACCTGGGTACATAGTGTAAAGAGGCCGCAACACATCCTGTTGAATTGCTCTGATCTTGGTTCCGGCGGTAAAAGGGTTGACCATACCGTTCCTCGTTCGAAGTTGTTACATAATTGTCGAACAACCCTAGCGTATTTGTGCATCTTTATCTATGGATATGTTAATATTCCACGATGAAGTAGCATCTCTATGGAAAAAAGAATGAAAATTATACCGGATAAAGACTGGCACCATTTAACAGTGGAGACAAGCATTGAATTGCTTGGGAGTGATCGGGAAAAGGGACTGAATCAGGGAGAGGTTCTGAGGCGCATGACCCGCTTCGGGCCCAATACGCTCTCGGTGAAGCAGAGAAAGAGCGCCTGGATGCGATTCCTGCTTCAGTTTCATCAGCCGCTTATCTATATCCTTATCGCAGCTGGTGCAACAACGGCTGCACTGCAGGAGTGGGTTGATTCGGGAGTGATTTTCGGGGTAGTGCTGGTTAATGCCTTGATCGGTTTTATCCAGGAGTCCAAAGCGGAAAACGCCCTGGCGGCATTGGCTGACACGATGGTCGCAGAGGCTACTGTACTGCGCCGGGGCGAAAAAAAACGAATTCCATCACCGGATCTGGTTCCTGGAGACATTGTCTTGCTCCATGCTGGTGATAAGGTCCCCGCTGATTTGCGGTTGCTGTACTGTCGGGATTTGCAGGTAGATGAATCTGCCCTCACCGGTGAATCCCTGCCGGTGGAGAAAGATGTAAAGTCCCTTGGCCGGGAAACAGTTCTCGCTGAGCGAACAAACATGGCCTATGGCTCATCCATGGTTACCTATGGGCTTGGCACGGGTATTGTTACAGCGACCGGTGACTCTACTGAAGTTGGCCATATTTCGCAGCTTATCTCTTCAGCACAGGATCTGGCAACGCCACTTACCCGTAAAATTGCACATTTTAGCCGGATTCTGCTCTATGCTATTTTGCTCCTGGCGGCAATTACTGTCGCAGTGGGGATGGTGCGGGGACAATCACTTTTTTATATGTTTATGGCTGCAGTTGCCCTGGCGGTGGGTGCAATTCCTGAAGGTCTGCCTGCAGCAGTGACTATAACCCTGGCCATTGGTGTTTCCAGGATGGCGAAACGTCGGGTTATCATCCGTAAACTGCCTGCAGTGGAGACCTTGGGCAGTACCACGGTGATCTGTTCCGATAAAACAGGCACTCTGACTGAAAATCAGATGACCGTACAGGCAATCCTGGCAGGGGAGACCCATTACGAGATCAGCGGGTCGGGCTATGCACCTTTGGGCAGGATTGTCAGACAGGATGGAGCTGATGACGTGAGCACGACTGAACTCAACGAATGTCTTCGGGCTGGGATTTTGTGCAATGACAGTGTATTACGAGAAAAGGGCGATAGTTGGCAGATCCAGGGCGACCCCACTGAGGGGGCCTTGCTCACCGCAGCGCGCAAAGGCGGTCTTGATGAAAAGGAAGTGGAAAGGGAATATCCCCGCCTTGATTCAATACCCTTTGAATCCCAGCACCAGTACATGGCTACGTTGCATGATGATGGCGATGGCAGGCCGCGGGTGGTTTATATTAAAGGTGCCGTGGAGCAGATTCTTACCAAATGTATCAAAACTATTAATGCGGGTAACAGTGGTGCACCGGTATTTTTTGACAAAATCCACCAGGATGTATCGCATATGGCGGCCAGAGGATTGCGGGTGCTTGCTTTTGCCCGTAAAAAACTGCCGGTGGAAACCAATGAAATAACTCATGAAGACGTGGGTACAGGATTCATTTTTCTCGGCTTGCAGGGGATGATTGATCCACCGAGAGCCAAGGCAGTGACTGCAGTTAAAATCTGCAGGAAAGCAGGGATCAGCATAAAAATGATTACCGGGGACCACCCGGCGACCGCAGCTGCCATTGCCGGTCAAATAGGCCTTTATAGCGGAGATATTGATAAAACAGGAAAGGGGGCAGTTCTGACCGGTGGTGATTTGGAAAAATTGTCAGACGAAGAACTGATCAGCGTTGCCGAAAAGACAATCGTCTTTGCCAGGGCCACTCCGTTACAAAAAATACGCCTTGTTAGAGCCCTGCAGGCTGGAGGGCATGTTGTCGCCATGACCGGTGATGGTGTGAACGATGCCCCGGCGCTGGAACAGGCTGATATAGGGGTGGCCATGGGAATAACCGGTACAGACGTCTCCAAAGAAGCAGCGGACATGGTGCTGACTGATGACAATTTCAGTTCTATTGAAGCTGCAGTTGAAGAAGGGCGCAGTGTCTTCGACAACTTGACCAAGTTCATTGTCTGGACCCTGCCTACTAATCTGGGGGAAGGGCTGGTTATTCTGGTTGCCATCTTGTTGGGAGTAACTCTGCCCATCCTGCCTGTGCAGATCCTCTGGATTAACATGACCACAGCGGGGTTTCTTGGGTTAATGCTGGCCTTTGAACCAAAAGAGCCGGGCATCATGCAGAGATTGCCCCGCAGTCCGGATATTCCCCTTTTAACCAGAGAACTGATTACCAGGATCATTCTTGTCGGCAACCTGCTGCTCATTGGTTCTTTCGGTCTTTTTCAATGGGAGCTTGCGGCGGGAGCTTCCATTGAATATGCACGCACCGTGGCGGTTAATGTTTTTGTGATCATGGAGCTTTTTTACCTGTTTAACTGTCGCTCATTGAGTAAATCGATCCTGCAGCTGGGTATTTTTACCAATATGTGGGTTTTTGGTGGTGTAAGCATCATGCTGCTCCTGCAAATCATGTATACTTATCTCCCCCTTATGAACCGGTTGTTTCATAGTGTAGCCATCGGTATTGACTCCTGGGCGCGTATTTTGCTGGCAGGACTCGCCGCCTATGTAATCGTAGAAGTAGAAAAATCGATAACTGCACGGAAGCTGCCACCCTTATCTTCAGGCCCCATTAGTAAATGAAAATGTCACTTGCCACTGTGCTTAAGGACAAACCGGGATAAGCTGGAAAGAGTGATATTTATTGTTCAATCCAGGGAAATGCAGTAAATTATACTCTTACCAATCCTGGTTAGATCAGTTTATAGGATAGGTCGGAGGTAACTATTAAAACATTTATAGTTCAGTGTTTTGACAAGTGACACTGCAAACAACCAAAAAAAACACATCAGGGAGCTTTAAAATGTCCGATACATTTCGCGCTTATCAGATAACCAAAGATGAGGATGGCCAGAAGGCAGTCCTGACAACATTAACTGAGCATGATCTTATGGACGGTGATGTTACCGTGCAGGTTGAGTACTCGGCAGTTAATTATAAAGATGGATTGGCAATGACTGGTAGTGCACCGGTGGTTCGCCGTTTTCCCTTGACCCCCGGTATCGATTTTGCCGGTACTGTAACTGCATCAGAGAACAGTACATTTGCTGCAGGCGATAAAGTGTTGCTCAACGGTTTTGGTGTTGGAGAGGTACACAGCGGCGGTTTCAGTGAGGTGGCAAGGGTTGATGGGAACTGGCTGGTGCCGTTACCGGATGGCATCACTACCAGACAGGCAATGGCTGTCGGTACAGCAGGCTATACCGCGATGCTCTGCATATTGGCACTGGAAAACCACGGTATTAACCCGGAGAGTGGTGATATTCTGGTAACTGGTGCCGCAGGTGGTGTCGGCAGTGTTGCGATTGCGATCTTAAGTAAATTGGGTTATCGGGTCGTAGCAGTAACCGGTCGCAGTAGCGAGGGTGACTACTTGACCTCCCTCGGTGCATCTGAAATTATTGATCGGCAACCATTTTCAGAGAAGGCTCGGCCACTTGCCAAAGAGCTGTGGGCAGGGGCGATAGATGTGGCCGGAGGCAATACACTGGCCAATGTTTTAAGCCAGATCAAATATGGCGGAGCAGTTGCGGCCTGCGGCCTTGCAGAGTCAATGAGCCTGCCAACTTCAGTTGCACCATTTATTCTCCGTGGAGTGGCACTCTACGGCATTGATTCGGTGATGGCACCTATTGTTAAACGTCAACAGGCGTGGCAGCGCATTGCGGAAGATCTTGATTTGAGTAAACTCGAAACCCTGAGTAATGAAATTAATCTTGAAGAGGTGCCGGCAGCAGCAGAGGCGATTTTGGCCGGTACAATACGTGGTCGTACAGTGGTTAAAATTACTTGATACCCTTCGAATCCCGACTACATTGCTTTCACGCCTGGGGTGTGAGAGCATTTTACGGGTGTTAGAAATAAGGGTCGAACTGAATTGTAGACTCCTCCACTCCTTCAATGTCTGAGAGTATCCGGCTAATGCGGTCATGGATGACAGGTTGCTGGCTTTCCGGAACCTTCAGGGAAACTCCAACCCGGCCATCCTTTGCTGCAGCTGTAGCATTGGGAAAATCAAACAGTTTCCTGAGAACCAGGGCTGTCATTGCCGAATCGGCCAGAGCAGATTTTGACTCTGCCGTTTCCTGAAAAGATGGCAGAGTGGCTGCATTAGCGATGATATCTACGGCTTCGTCTTCGGACAAATGTCCGATTCTTAGAATGAGGTTGTATGATTCCGGGTTCATTATATCGATACCATAGAGAAACATAGCCCATTTGCGCCGCTCCTCGTCATCCTTTTTGAGGATATAACGTGCCTTTTCCTCGGAAATGTTTTCCCGGGCCATTTCGTCGGCGACCCTGTCCTCGGTATCGGCGATGATTCTAACTTTGAGCACATGGGAGATATCTCGGACAAAATGATGGCCGACAAGGCCGTGATAGACCACATTGTTATCCATTAGGCGTTGGAGAATTGCTGACCTGATTGCTGTGATGAACCGCTGTTTTCCGTGGGGAAAACGATCAAGCACCGAAAAAGCATCATTGAGCCCACGTAACAGCTGGATTTCCGGAAGATGAAACTCATCAAGATTTTCAATGATTCGGTCACGGGAGAGACAGGTATATCCAAGTTTCTTTGCCAGTTTGTCGGAAACGGACTTGCCGTGATAGTAACTTCCTCGAGAAATGGTGATAATCGGCATCAGGGTCTCCTAAAGAGTAGTGACGTTCAAATGGTGTTGAAAGATCCGGTCAGTGCGGTACTGTTTATTTCTGCATACAGTAGATGTTTTTGTCCCATATATCAATGATGGAATCGTAAAAACTCTCCAGCTACTTCGTTTATTTCTCAGCATCTGGGTGCCACTTTTGGGGTGATTGCAGGAGTTTGAAGAAATGTCAGGGATGAGAGCGGACGTCTCTCTCCTACTTTTCTATGAACTCAACAACAGTAAAAGAAGAAAAAAGCCAGGTTCCATCTTTTTTTTCTGCTGTGATATTAAGCTCATAGGCATCAGTGAAACTGCCTCCATTCGTTTTTCCGTGCAGGCGAAGGGTGGTTAAGACTTCACCAATGTTGTCACTGGGAATGTCGATGACAGTGTCATGGAAACTGAAGTTTGTGTTAGGGAGTCTTTTTTTCATCATGAGAATGCGGTCACTGATTTCTTTCTGACTGAATTCACGATCGATTTTGAATGATTCTATTTGGACTTTACACGGATCTGTGCAAAGTTTTGCTGCCTGAGCGGCTTTTTGCAGTGTCTCTATGACTGGTTCTTCCTTTATTGATGAACAATATTCAGCGAAAGAGGCAAGGTTGTTCCGGATCTTCTTCTCGTCGCCGGGCAGAAACAGGAGTCCACCGCCGGCTATAAGCAAAATTGCCATGAGGAGAAGTACTTTGGGGTTGTTCATAACAGTACGCCTCCCACGATACGGTTCATATCTACCTGCCCAACCCGGTGGCGAGCCATGGGTGTTCCGCGGTTATCCCCTACGACATAGACATGCCCCGGCGCTATGGTTCTGGGAGCAAGTTCCCAGTCTGATCCATGAATTACATAGGGCTCTTGAACCAAGTTCCCATCCACATAGAGTTTCCCCTCTCGGAATTCAACCGTCTCTCCCTGAACGGCAATAACCCGTTTGAGTAGCATTATTTTCCTCCCTGTGAAGCGGACAGTGACTACATCAAAACGCTTCGGCTGTGAAAATAAATACTGCATCCGCCAGCAAAAGGCAAAGGATCTGTCACGGTATGTGGGTTCCATGCTCTTCCCTTGAATACGGAGAGGAATGAGGAGATAGCCAAAGATTAGATAGGCGGAAAGTCCAACAAAGACAAGACGGACAAGATATTTTTTATTTAAGGAAGGAAAGAAAAATCGGCGAAGTGGGGTGGATGGCATGGGTTTGATAATTACAGCAGCATATGAGAAATCTGACGGGACATTTTGTTGTCGGTAAATAAGGGATTTTACTTTGTAATTTTTTTATACTTTAACAGGTAATTGAATTCCCCAATCTCACTTCCGAGAACTTTGATAAAGCCATATTGCTTGACAAGTGCTTCAACTTCTTCCTCCCCCATTCTAATACTTAATGGTGGACCCGGGCCGGTATCAATTAATTTGAACTCGATAATATTCAGCATGCCTCCCTGCTTCAAAAAGCGGGCGACCTGCTGGACAGCTGATTCCTGAGCACTTTTGGGCAGGTCATGCAGTATTGTTGCCATTAAGCATGAGTCGATTGAGTTTTCTTCAAAGGGTAAATCTTTGCTTATATCTGCCAGTACAGTATGTATGTTCTGTATATTTTTTGTTGAAATTTCCTGGTCTAAGGCTTCAAGGCCCTCCTGCCACAGATCGACTGCGTAGACTGTACCTTTCTCGCCGATATTTTCTGCGATAGCGACACTGTATCTACCAACCCCGCAGGCCAGATCAAGGAAGGTTGAATGAGGGTCCACATTAATAATTGCAAACGTTTTTTCTGTATCTATTAAGTCAAAGCTGCTCTTTCCTGCAGCTACTGGTTTGTCATTCATCTCTCCCTCCGTCCTAATCCGAATAGATCGGAACTTTTAAATGCCTGATCAATCAAGACTATGCCACGTCGTGATGTCTGTCAAGATCGCTTAAAACATTAAGAGATTCTATAGGAAATTCAGCTGAAAAGCTTTTTTCCCTTTTTACTGGGACATAAGTAGGAAAATGCCTGAAACAGCAATAGCCGCGCCGGCAAACGACCTGATGGAGACATGTTCTTTATGGAGAAAAATAGAAAAGGGAATTATACAGATGGGAACAAGAGAGAGAAATGTGGAAGCAATTCCAACAGACAGATAATGGAGGACTAGAAGGGAGAGGGAGACGCCAAGAAATGGTCCGACAACGGCGCCTATGGTTGTAAATACAACTGCCTTCGTATTGTTGAGAGCATTTTTTACATGGCTCCATTTGTGGGTAACTGTAAAGAAAATGAGAAAACAGAGAAATGCGGCAAGAGCTCTGATCTGTGTTGCGGAAAAAGGATCCAGGTAACCTGATTCCGTCTGCATACCGATTTTACTGAGAACATATCCTCCTGCCTGACCAACCATTCCACCAAAACCAAAAGCAACACCTTTGGTGGAAATTTTCCTCACCTTCAGTCTCTGAGCCTGTGAGGTTTGGTGACCTTTTTCAAAGATGACAATGCTGACTCCAGACAGGGTGACAAGCATGCCCAGCCACTGCTGCAGAATATAAGTCTCATTCAAAAACAGCCAACCGATTACGGCAGCTGTTGGAGCTGACAGACTGAAGATCAGCATAGTAACCCTCGGACCTATTTCTACAAGCGCCTTGAAAAGAAAAATATCGCCGATAAAAAAACCGATAATTCCGGAAAGACTGAGATATATCCATGCATGAGGCGGTAACTGGACTGGAATGATATATCCGCTTCGAATAAATAAAAGAGTGCTGAAAAGAAACAGGGCCACAGTGATCCTTATGATATTTACGGGGGTAGCGCCCACTTTTTTTGAAGCTGCTTCAAAAAAATGAATGCTGATCGTCCAGCAAAGTACAGTGATAATGGCGATTGACTCTCCAATAAATGGCATGATGATCCTTTGGCTTAGAGGTGTAAAAAAACTATATATATTAAAACCCGTTGCAATTACAAGGAATATTATGTAATGACCGGCATGTATTTACTGTTAAACTGTTATGAGACCACTCCCGTATTTGACCATGGATTAATCGACCTGCAAATAATTCAAGATTTAAATAGGGTTTTTTAAAAAAAATAGTTTACAAATAATGACTTCGGTCTTATATATGTATGCTGGGTTCCTATAGAAGTACGAACAACGAAAGGTAGTTCGCAGAACCTGAAGAAAACCGAGTCGTATTTTGACGATTCGGCTCTATTAAAAAGTGGTTCTTAAGGAGCCCAGCAGAAAGGAGTAGTACACAATGGCAGAAGGAACAGTAAAATGGTTTAACGATGCAAAAGGTTTTGGTTTTATCGAAGAAGATGGCGGAAATGATGTCTTTGTCCATCATTCAGCGATTCAGGGAGACGGTTTCAAGTCCCTCGATGAAGGCGGACGAGTTACATTTGATGTAGTCGACGGTCCCAAAGGTCCAGCTGCAGAGAATGTTGTAAAACTGTAGTAATTGATTTTGACTACAAAAAAGGCCCCGCATTTTGCGGGGCCTTTTTTTTTAACTCCACAGCGTCTTCTCCAGCAATTAAGATCTACTCGGAGGAGGGTGCTTTAGACGGTGCATAATCTGTGTAGCCTTCAGCACCCTGGGTATACCACAGTGACATATCCTCAGCCGGATTAACAGGCTGGCTATTTCTGAAACGTTCGGGCAGATCGGGATTAGTGATAAAAGGCCTGCCAAAAGCAATTAAATCGGCATCACCTGCCGCTATTCTCTCTTCAGCAGTTTCTTTGGTATAACCACAATTACCGACGATTATCCCTTGATAAAGAGGCCTGAATTCTGCCAGATTCATCGGCTCTCCTTTTTCATGGAACCCAAAAGCGAGACCATCCATAATATGCAGATAGCCAAGGTTGAATTTGTTTAATTCCTTGACCACATAAAGATATGTTTCGCGGAAATCATCACCACCCATGTCATTAAAAACGCCATTTGGTGAGATACGGACACCCACCTGTTCCGGAGCCCAGACCTCCAACACAGCTTCCAGCACTTCTTTTAACAATCGGAATCTATTTTCAAGACTCCCTCCATATTGATCCTCTCGGAGATTGGTTTTCGAATCAAGGAACTGATTTATCAAATACCCATTGGCACCATGAACTTCGACTCCTGAAAAGCCGGCAGCTTTTGCATTTACGGCTGCCCTGCGGTAATCGTTTACTGTTGTTTTTATTTCATCCACTGATAGGGGGCGAGGAGTTTCGTATGATTTATTGCCGAGAGGTGTGTGGATGTGATCGCCGTCGAGCTTGACTGCTGAGGCTGAAACAGGAAGTTCACCGTCATGAAAGTCACTATGTGAGGCTCTGCCGCAATGCCAGAGCTGAAGAAAGATGGGGGTGTCTGTTGATTTTATTCTGTTCGTTACTTTTCTCCACCCCTCAACCATCTCCTCGGTGTAGATCCCGGGTGAATCAATCCAGCCGATACCCTGTTTTGAAACCACGGTCGCCTCGGTTATCAGAAGTCCTGCTGTAGATCTCTGATAATAATATTCTGCCATCATGTCATTTGGTACACGCTCCGACCCGGCACGACCTCTTGTCATCGGAGCCAGAACAATTCTGTTTTTTAAATGGAAATTTCCTATGGAGAGTGGTTCATATAAGCTATTTGTTTTCATACTATTTCCTCTGGTTAAAGGATTATGATTGGAGACACATGTATAAGTGCGATATTGTCTCATAAGTGTAAGTATATGCCACACAGTGACAGTGTCAACCTGGTTGGTTGAATTCACTCTATTCTCGCTTCGGGCTATGAGTTTTATGTTTTTTATCACCTGTCCTCAAAATTTGGGTAATATTTGAAAAAATATGTTCAAATACAATGTTAGACACCATCTGTATGTGATCACAGGTTTATTTATTTCACCTTTAAACGGAGGGAAACGATTTGAAAAAGGTAATGGTTCTAATTGTTCTATCTATTGTTATGGCGGCTGGTTTTGCATGTTCAGGTACCCTTGAAGATGTCCAGAAAAAAGGGGTATTGACCTGTGGTATCAGTGAAGGAGTCCCTGGATTCTCAATTCCTGATTCCAAAGGGCACTGGGTGGGGTTTGACGTTGATATGGCAAGGGCTGTCGCAGCCGCTGTTCTTTCAGATCCTGAGAAAATTAAATTTGTACCTCTTGCATCCAAACAAAAGATTATTGCAGTATCTTCTGGTCAGGTAGATCTGACGTCCAGAACAACAACCTGGACTTTGAAAAGAGATGCAAAGCAAGGTGTTGATTTCACGACGATTGTTTTTTATGATGGCCAGGGGTTTATGGTTCCAAAATCCTTGGGTGTTGATTCTGCAACAAAAATAGATGGTGCCACCGTATGTGTAACAGCTGGTACCACGTCCGAACTCAACCTTGCCGATTTTGCAAGGCTTCATGGTCTGAAAATAGAAGCCCTTGTTTTTGACGGAAAAAAAGAAGCACTCAATGCTTATACTGCAGGTCGATGTGATGCTTTTACCACAGATGTAAGTCAGCTTGCTTCTTTGAGAACCACTTTTAAAAGCCCTATGGCTCATAAGATTCTGCCTGAGGTGATTTCAAAAGAACCTTTATCTCCCCTGGTTCGGCATGGAGACAATCAGTGGAAAGATATTGTCACATGGGTCATCAATGGACTTATTTCTGCAGAAGAAAATGGCATTACCGCTGCCAATGTTGAGGAAATGAAAGTAAAATCCAACAATCCGGTTATTCAGCGTATGCTTGGCCAATCAGGAGATACAGGCAGTTATCTCGGGCTTGATAAGGAATGGCTGGTACGAGCGATTAAAGCTGTGGGTAATTATGGTGAAATATATGATCGCCATTTCGGACCGTCGACAAAATTGAACATCCCCCGGGGGGTCAATAAATTATGGACCCAGGGTGGACTCCATTATGCACTGCCTATCAGGTAATTTCTGCTATCCAGTATCTGCCCGACCAGGGCTGGCTCATATGGGGGCTCGTCCAGTTCACTATCCTATATGAGTGGATATCGGGCAATGTTGAACAGTGATATGCTGAATTCTTTTTTTGGGGCTGGTAGCTCCCTTTAAAAAGAATTTAAAAACCATCTGAAACATCGCCTTTGTTTCAGATGAACTATTTCAGGCAAGGCAGATCTTTTGAAGCAGTCTCCCCTTATACTTTCAAAATCCTTTATTACAACCCTGCTGCTTCAAACGGCTGTTCTGGGAATAATTTTTTATGGTGTATACACACTTCTAGTCAACACCCAGGCAAATCTTGAAGCCCGTAATATTGCTTCAGGATTTGGTTTTTTATCCCTGGAATCCGGCATGCCAATCAGCAACTCTCTGCTGCCGTATTCCCCTGCAGATTCCTATGGATATGCTTTTCTTATCGGGGTTTTTAATACCCTCTATGTTGCTTTCTTTGGTATTATACTGGCTACGCTGTTAGGGATTATAATTGGTGTGGCCAGAGTTTCCGGTAACTGGCTGATATCAAAACTTGCAGAGATATATGTTGTAGTATTAAGTAATATCCCTTTGCTCCTTGTCCTGTTTTTGACCTATACCATTGCCCTTGCTGCA
>JAUVON010000292.1 GCA_030599175.1 Desulfobulbaceae bacterium
CACCAGACCACAAATCGATTTTAATAAGGTACTCTTGCCGTGGCCATTGGGCCCCAGCATAATCACGACCTGTCCCCGATCCACAGATATTGAAACATCGTTTAGAATATGAGACTCTCCGTAATACGTATTTAACTTATTTATCTTCAGCATAGGAATCACCCAGATAAGATTCGATAACCCTTGGATTGTTGGTCGCGATTTCAGGCTTATCACAACAAATCATACTGCCTGATTCAATTATCAACAGTGTTTCTGTCAGTTCGGTCAATACTTTCATAAAATGTTCAATAATGATAATCGTAACACCAAGCTGTTGATTAATGTTTCTGATCAAAACCATCAAATCTGCAATCTCGCTTGCGTTGGATCCTGCCATGGGCTCATCCAGCATAAGGATTTTTGGCTTTGTGGCCAGAGCAGCCCCTACCATTAATTTTTTTTTCCCTAACAAATTCAGAAGCCCGGTATGCAGGAGCCGATCATCCGCAAGTCCAACAAAATTCATAATTTCATCAGAATGTTTTAGATCCATCCCACCCCTGGCACCAAAACGGCTGCCGACATGGATGGTTTCCTGAACGTTGAAGCTTGGGAATATCTCGGGTACCTGAAAAGTGCGCGCTATACCTGTCTTGGCGATACGGTAGGGAGGAAGGCCGGTAATGTCTTGCCCATCGAATTCGATCTTGCCCTCATAGCTGTAATTACCGGTAATCAGGTTGTATACGGTTGACTTACCTGCTCCATTGGGACCTGCAATACCATATATCTGCCCTTTTTTGACTTCAAAACTCAAATCATTAACAGCTATGAGCTCGCCAAATTTCTTAGTTAAGTTCTTTACTTTAAGCATGTCAGCTTTCCATTGGTGTTGTTCTGGGATCACTAGTGCATATTTTATAATGGTTTTGGAGTCCTGTCATATCATGCTAGAACAACCTTTATACCCAGCGATTTCATATCATTACAGAAATCTCGTGACATTTTGAGATTTGTAATCAGAATGTCAATTTCCTTTGGTTTTGCAATTTCCATAGCACCTACCAGCCCTAACTTAGTATGGTGGGACATGAGTATTACTGACCCTATTGTATGACGAATCATAGCTCGATTAATTGCCGCGATATCCTGATTAGTTGCTGTTAACCCAGTCCGTAAACTAAACCCGTCTACTCCCAGGAAAACCTTGTTCGCGTTTATTCGCTCAATTATTTCAAGAGTAAGATTTCCTGCAGTAGCATAGGTGACCGAATCATACCTGCCTCCCAAAAGAATCAGTTCAGCCGCCATTGTCATACTGCCGATTTCAGCAGCAATACCATGATTATTAGAAAAAACTGTAAAGGGCATCTCCGGATCCACATAGGATAAAATTAACGATGCTGTTGTCCCTTCACCTATAAAAACGACGTCATGGGGCTCGATCAGTTCCGCTGCCTTCCTGGCAATACTTTCTTTTTCTTCCCGGTTTTCTTCCTTACTCAGTTGGTATTGAAATTTATCCGTCATACGCTCATGACGAAAAACAGCACCTCCATGAGTTCGTTTAATCATACCCTGCCGCTCGAGAGCATCCAGATCTCGTCGTATGGTCATCTCTGATACTTTCAGATCTACACTTAGCTGGGAACTCCTTGCGGTATAATTTTCTTTAATTGTTTGTAAGATTAATTGTCGCCGTTGTTCAGGCAACAAAATATTTTTTGCTCCCATATTTTCACCAGCTCTTTCTATTAAGATTCAGTAATGTCCGGTTAAGAACTCGAAGTCTACGCTATAGCCCTTTCGCGCAGTACCGACAGTGAACAGAAGTGAAGCAAACGGCTACGTTTATGCTCTCAGTAAAGCATCAATATATTCGCAGGTTTTACGGCTCCCACCCTGCTTATTTAAAATATAGTTATCAACCTTTTGCTGAATAGATACTTTATCAACGGGAGTTTCCAATGAAGCCACTAGCAGTTGCAACACCTCTTCCTTTGAATTTCCCTTTTGTACCAGCCCTTCTTTAAATACCTCTTCCCCAGTCCAGAGAAAATCAGAGATTGAAGGGCCTGTTACCGGGACAGCCCCATTCATAAAGGCCTCAATGAAGTTCTGCCCGCCTAAAGGTGCCAGACTGCCACCGACAAAAACAGCATCTGCCCTGCGGTATTCATTTTTCAGCTCACCAAAGACATCACCGAGCATAACTGAATATTCCACATTCCGGGAGCTTTCCGATTTTAAAACCCATTTGATCTCGTTGTCAGAAAGTAATTTTCCCCAGTCCTTCAGCCGGTGCATATGACGGGGGAAAAGACCAATTTGCAGGTCAGGGAATTTTTCAAGAAGCTTTTCTATCAAATAGAGGATCTCGGTCTGCTCCTCTATTCTCACTGAGGCCAGCACCAGGTACTGGTACTCCACTTTTTTCTCTGTACTGATCCTGCAGCGCTCCATTCGGTCAAATTTCATATTGGCAACATGAAAGGTTGCAGGTTGATCAAAAAGTGCAATAAACCTGGCCTTATCACCTTCGGAAATCGCAAGAATAGTATCAGGTTTAAGTAGTCTCCACAGGGATGTCATCTTTTTATAGCCATTGTAACTCTTTTCGGTCATCCGCCCATTGACGATAATTATTTTTCTGCCGGCCCTTTTCATTTCCGCCATCAGAGCCGGCCATATCTCAAGTTCAATAAGCACCAAAAGCTTCGGATCTGCAATTCTTACTGCCTTTGTCACAAGGGACGGGTTATCAAATACCATATAGGCAATTGTTATCCGGTGGCCCATTGTATCAATATCTTTTTCCAGGATAGATCTACCCTGGGAGGTATTGGTGGTGATAAGGATATCCAGCTTCCTCTCACTGCCAAGACACTTTACCAGCTGCCTGGCAAGATAAGCTTCTCCCGCAGAGGCGGCATGTATCCAAAGATCAACCCTGGAGAATCTCACCTCCTGTAGCGTACGCTCACTACTCCCCTCTTTTACTCTCCCGGAGCGGACAAGAAAAGGAGTCACACAGTACCAGATCAGTTGATAGGCAGCAAAAAATGACCGGAGTAGAAGGGTTTCTTTCATACCGTACTAATCAGATACGACCCGCAAGAATATCTGTGCCAAATGCCTCTGCACGCTGCATCTCTTCCGGATGTTCAAGCACAGCTTTTCGTTTATCAACCCCTTTTATCAGAAATTCTCCCCCATATTCCACATCCATCGCATCGAATATATATCTGGTGGTCAGTATACTGCAATCAAAGATCTTCGGTCCTTTCGTCGCGGCAGAGGAGATCAGATACCCTTTTCGTCCCTCCTCCTGACGATAACGATCCTTCAGCAGATATCTTCTGGCCCATCTTGCCTGCATGCGATCTCCAAAGATCTTACACTGTGCCGAAAGCCCGTAAAAGTAAACCGGGCTGACCAGGAGTAACCGATCTGCCGCATCTACCGTGGTGTAAATATCCTTCATATCATCATCAATGATACAGTTTCCGCTTTTATCACATCCACCGCAGCCCTGACAGGGACGCAGACTGAAATCATTGAGTCGAATATACTCTACCGAGCCACCGCTCTGCTCAATAGGGGCAACTACAGCTTTAGCGACAGTTTCACTATTTCCATTTTTTCGAGGACTACCGAGAAGTACAACAAGTTTCATAGAAGAATCTCCTTTAACCTGAACTTTACATGAGAAAAAAAATAAAAATGCATTATATTTATCATCTCTGCCAGAGCATATTTCCGGTAAACTCTATGGGGTTTTGGAAAAATTGGCAAGGAAATGTGTAAAAACAGTTGTCTGGGAATAAGATCTATTGTTAAATAACCAACCCGACAAGTCGGAAAACTTTTTAGTTACACTGGATAAGTGCCTTGAAGCTGGCATTAACCATTTGAATTTAATAGCACTTTAGATTTTCTTGTTATTTATTACAGCTTTTATGGAGTAAGGCACTAAAAATAACTCTACACCATTCGGAGACTTCCATGCCCGCACAACCACTG
>JAUVON010000074.1 GCA_030599175.1 Desulfobulbaceae bacterium
GAAAACGGATTCATGGGAAACTTTTGTCCGCTTTTGGCAGTAGATTTCTTGATTTTCAAATATTTTTCACATCCAATTTGTATCATGCGAGTTCCTCGCAAAGACTGATACAAATCAAAAGTGAAAATATTAAGAAAACACTACGAAATTTACTGGATGACGCTCCCAAAAGTTACCCACGAATCCTCCTGCATGATTTAAACCGGACACTACTGATAAAAGATGGGAAAAGGAAAAAAGAAGAAATTAGTTGTTCGTCAATAGCATCAGAAATTCCTTATTGCCCTTAGGACCCAGAATGGGTGACTCAACAAAACCTCTGCTTTTCAGGCCAACCTGTTCCGCAAATATCTCAATCTTCCTTCTAGCTTCAAAATGCAGATCAGAATCTCTAACTACCCCTCCGGTTGCAATTTTATCGCGTGGCAGTTCAAACTGAGGTTTGATGAGTGTGAGTATTGTGATAGCATCAGAAAATAACGGGAGGAGAGGGGGAATGAGTTTGGTGATTGAGATAAAAGAGGCATCAATAACGGCAAGGTCAACAGCCTCATAAAGATCAGCAGGTTTTATATTCCTGGCATTGAATCTCTCTAAGACGACGACTCTCTCATCCTGTCGAATTTTCCAGGCGAGTTGCCCGTAGGCAACATCAACAGCATATACCTTTGTCGCATTATATTGAAGAAGACAATCGGTGAAGCCGCCTGTTGAAGCACCGATGTCTATGCAAATTTTCCCTGCAGGAGAAATTTCAAAAAAGGATAGACCTTTTTTGAGTTTCAAGCCACCTCTTGAGACGTAAGGGCATCTGTCCTTAACCCTGATATTGGAGTCGGTTTGGACCAACTGTCCGGGTTTGTCGGATACAACTTCATCGATAAACACTTCACCAGCCCTTATAATGGCGCGGGATTTTTCCAGGCTCGGGGCAAACCTCTCTCTTAAGATAAATTGATCTAGGCGGATTTTCACAGTTTGCTGAGTTTTTCCTGGGCCGTTGCAGCTTCAGGCGATGATCCATGCCGTTTAAGGATTTTTTTGTAAATAACTTTAGCAGTTTCCTTGTCTGATAATTTTTCAAAGGCAATTCCCTGACGAAGCATTGCAGCTGGTGCCATTTTGTCTCCGGAATGTTGAGAAATAATCTTTTGATACTGCATGATGGCCTTGTCATACTCTTTTTGATTAAAAAGACATTCACCCATCATATAACGAGCGTATATCGCATCTTTCGATGTGGAAGTGGATGCAATCTCCTCGAACACCTGGTATGCATCATCCAGTTTATTTTTGTCAAATAATTTTTGAGCTTTGGCAAGTCCGCTATCTGAACTATTGCTTTTTTCAGGCGCTGTTGTTTTTTCAGGTTTAGGAGTTACAGCAGAGACCTGTTTCTCCTGTTTTGGTATTGCACTTGTCGTCCTCACAGGAACTTGAGACACCTTGAAGGTAACTTTTTTCTTACCGGCGAGAATATGCTTCATTCCGGATGAAGAGAGTGCTGCTGCACTTCCCGCCCGTGCAGCTCTAGCATTTGCTTCTTCAGCAGCACGGGCCGTTGCCTGAGCGCGGAGTTCGGCATCTTTTATTCGGGCATCCTGGATAGCCTTGAGATTTTCATTTTGAAGGCGGAGTTTTTCATCGAGTTCTTTGAGTTCTTCTGCCTTCGTTTTCTGCCCTTCTTCGAATCTCTGGATGAGTTCGTTTCTTTTGTCTGCTTCTGTCTGAGCTATCGCTGTTATCGACTGCTCGAGTTCTTTATTTTGTTCCCTCAATCGACGATTCAAATGACTTGTTTCCTCAAGCAGGCTTTTAAGTTCGAGCACTTCCGTACCAAGCTGGTCAACCTGTCCTGAAGATGCTGCCTGACGTTTTTGTAGTTGTCCGACTGTGGTGGACTTAAGATCTTCGATCTTTTTATTAACAATGCGCAATTGATAGCGAAGATCATCAACATCAGTTTGAGCCGCACATTGAATAAGAAAGGGAGCGATTGCAATAACCAGCAAGAAATTGAGCGTAGTTTTTTTCATGATATGAGTAGTAGGTAAAAGAAGGTTTGGATTATCTCGACCATTGTGGGTATGTCTGGCTTCCGGGTAAATTTAAAATGCGTCGCTGATAAGAACCATTTTTCAGTATAGCGTATATATGATGGTTTTTGCCATCCCGTTTTGCAAAAATGATCTGGTTGCCATCCGGTGACCAGTTTGGAGCTTCATGGTGACTGAGATCAGAAGTCAATTGAGTTGGTTCACTATCTTCGAAAGGATTGAGCATAAAAAGTTGATAAACACCATCTTTTAAACTTGAGTATACAATGGAGTTATCCGTCGGAGACCAGTGAGGTTCAGCATTCTCAATCCCTTCAAAAGTGAGCCTTTTGACTTTTCTGGTTCTCATATCCATGCGATACAGCTGCGGTTTCCCACTTCTGTCTGAAACAAAAACGATGTGGTTACCATCCGGCGACCAGGTTGGTGATACATTGATACCGGTTTTACTGGTCAATTGTTCAACTTCCTTTCCTTTGCTGTCCAGCAGAAACAGGTCAGGACTACCACTTGTAGAAAGGGTAAGAATCATATATTTGCCGTCCGGTGACCAGGTCGGCGCAAGATTAAGGCCTTTGCGGCGGGACAGGACACGGGTCGTTTTAGATTGACGAAGATCTGTAATATAAAGATTCTGGTTTCCTGTGTGGTAGGAAGTGTATGTCAAAAAGTTCCCGTCGGGTTTAAAACGGGGAGAAACGGTGAGGTTCCTGTGTCGCGTGATTTGCCGCACTTTCTTGCCGAGTATATCAGTCAGATATACTTCTTTGGTATTTTTTTCTCTTGAAACAAAGGCAATCTTAGAATTGGCAATGCCTTCTACACCGGTGAAGGATTTAATAACATGGTCACAAAATTTATAAAGCATCTGTTCTTTTTTACGTACAGAGCCTGAAAAAGATTTGCCCATTATTATTTCATCACCGGCAACATCAAGCAACCGCATTTCTAACTTTAAGGTGTTGGCGGCTATACTGTATTGACCGAGTACAGTATAATCAACCGCCAGTTTTTTCCAGACTGCTGCCTGGCTGCCACCATAGGTTTTTGTCGGCTGAATAGAAATTATCCCATGGAACTGCAATGCTTTGGCTAAAGTATCAGCCAGTTCCCGACCAAGGCTCTCTTTTTGTCCCGCAGGGCTTTTGCTGGTGAACCAGGGAACAGCCATATTGATTTTACGAGTTTCCGGAGCTGAAATATCAAGGTACACACGATTGGCACCAGCTGCATATGTACAGGATAAAAGAATCAGTAATTGGAGCAATACCAGGTGTTTAATTGAAGTATATATAACTTTATTCATCTTATGCTGGTTGTAAGTTGGTTGTTAACATATAAAGAAGTTTTCTGCAGGAACCGATGGAAAGAACCTACCTCCTGATACCTTCAGGCGTAAAAACCAAGCCGATTTCATACCTCTGTTTTTTCATGGCTGCGGGGATCGGGGGTAGAGGGTTTGCAGCTTCTATAGTTTTAACTACAAATTGATCAAAAACCCTGTCTCCAGACCTGCTTTCAAAGAATTTGTCGGCTATCTGCCCGTTTTTACTAACTGTTATTACTACAATTGCAGTCATATCCGAGTCTTTTTGCATATACTCAGGCAAAGACCAGAATTGCTGCAATCTACCGATAACATTTGCATGAAACCTTGATGTAATGAGGTTTGAACTGCCTCCGATCGATTTTTGTCCCATCGTCGGTTGATTTGAAGAAGATCCGGTAGGGGACGCAACCGAAGCAGGGTTTTTTATAAGATTGCGTTCGCGCTCCAGAGCCTCCTGGGCCTGTTTTGCATTATCTTTGGCTATTTGTTCATCTCTTAGCGCTTCTGCAAGTTTTTGCCTTTTCTTTCTGGCAAGCTCTTTAGCTCGTGTATCTTCAGGCTTTACTAGATTTTTTTTAACTTTTTTTCTTTTTAAAGGCTTAATTGAGATGGCCTTTTGTGGAGCAGGTTTCGGGGTTGCAACAGGTTCTGCAATTGGTGCGGTTTTTTTGGCCTTAACAGGGGCTGTTTTTGGTGGTTGAATAGCAGGTTCATGCTGAGTCTCGGGCTGTGGGGCTACCTCTTGGTGGGGAGCAGGTTCAGCAACATTAATCAGACTAACGGTATAAATGTCTGCAAATTTAGGTTTCTTGTCAAACAATCCTGGCAGATAAATTGCCCCCACAATGAAAAGAAGATGGATACCAATAGCAAAATTAAAAGGTAACTTCCATTCGCTTTCGGGCATATATGTAATTCGATATTCCTTCGACACAGTTTATTTTTTTTCAGCAGGTTTCGTTATCATGCCAATTTTATCAAAACCGACAGCCTTGATATCTGCCATAACCTCGACAACAATACCATAGGGAACGTTCTTGTCAGCCCTTAAAAAAAGAGGCTGATCTTTATTTGCATTATAGTTTTTTTCTAACTCCTGAATCATCAATTTACGGACCAGCGGAACATTATTAATACTGATTTCGCTATCTTTATTAATCGTCAAAATCAGGGGTTTTTCTTCCTGCCTGAGGGATTTTGAAGTAGTTTCAGGTAGATCAACATTAAGACCCTGGGTCATCATAGGAGCTGTAACCATGAAAATAATCAATAAAACCAGCATCACATCAACCATGGGAGTTACATTGATATCTGATACGAGTCGTCTCCTGCCGTTTCCTCTTGTTGGTCCCATAGCCATTAAATTCTGCTAAGCAGCTCTCTTTCTACAAGATTAAGGAAATCAGTGGAGAAGTCTTCAATCTCTCCACTGATCATATCAAGTTTATTGGAATAATAATTATAAAAAATTACAGCCGGTATTGCGACAGCGAGGCCGGCCGCTGTTGCTACAAGTGCTTCGGAAATCCCCGGTGCAACAACAGCAAGAGACGCGGAGCCTCTCTGGCCTATATCGTGAAACGATACCATAATGCCCCAGACTGTGCCAAAAAGACCTATAAAAGGAGTAGCACTTCCTGTGGTTGCTAAAAAAGGCAATCCGTGTCCAAGTTGATTGAACTTTTGAGATTCAGTTTTCCTTACAGCACGTTTCAAATTATCCATGGTGGCAAGCTGCATATCTAAAGTCTCACCGGGTTGGTTCTCCTCTTTGCGGTTTCTTATTTTATTAATTTTCTGCAGTTCGCTAAAGCCTGCAATAAACACACTGGCCTCAGGACTGTATTCAAATTCTTCAGCAGCACTATATGCTTCATTGAGGTCGGAAGAGCTCCAGAAAGTTTCAAGAAAATCCTCGGAGTCAAGTCGTACCTTTTTAAATAATCGGGATTTTTTAAAAACAATAGTCCAGGAGACAATTGAAAATACTAGAAGGGTAAACATTACAAACTGGCCTACAAGGCCAGCATTAAGAATCATATCAGTAATAGTAAGCTGCACGAATCAATCCTTTTCCTTTAAAAATTAAGCTATTTTGACGCTTTCAGGCCAATAATATGCGGCTTTATCTTACCTGCTTTTGGTAAAAATTCAATAATTCCTGCTTACTCATTCTCCGGCGAGGTGATAATGGCACAGGAAAAACCAACCTGAACAGCAGTTTTTCCTCTGACTTTCAATGTACCTTTCAGAAAATAGACAGTGGATATGATCTCCTTAAGAACAACTTTCACAGTTACTGTGTCACCAGGCAGAACAGGGCGTCTGAATTTAGCTCGTTCTATACGTGTTATAACCGGTACAGTCTTTTGCATTCCGTTATCTGTATATACCATCTTGGCAATAAGCAGGGCCCCGCTTTGAAAAATGATTTCGCAGAGGAGAACTCCCGGCATTATCGGATTTTCCGGATAATGCCCTCTGAACAGATCAAGGTCTGTGTTAATGTGTTTTTCAGTTGTTATACTACCTTTTTCATCATATGATATTATTTTATCAACCCACAGGAACGGTGAGCGGTGTGGAATAAGGTCCTTTATCTGATTTTCAGGTATCATTCTTACAGACCGCCACTGACTTCAAGAACTGCTCCGGTAATATAGGCAGCTCTGTGACTTGCGAGAAACAGGACACTGTCTGCAATCTCTTCCACCTCTCCAAATCGTCGCATAGGCACCATTTTTTTATAAGAGGAGATTTGTTCCTTACTTAGATCTTTGATAAAATCTGTGGAGATAAACCCGGGGGAGATACAGTTCACCGTGATTTTTTTCCTGGCGACTTCTTTGGCAAGAGTTTTTGTCAGCCCAATCTGTCCAGCCTTGGATGCTGCGTAGTTAGCTTGCCCAACAAAACCGAGATGAGAAACTGGGGATGTTATATTGATAATGCGGCCATATTTTTTTTTCATCATCAACAGAACAGCCTGCTTGGACATGAGAAAAGTTCCGCTCAGGTTAATATCAATAACCTTTTGCCAGTCTGAACTCTTCATTAGTGCAAGAACCGAGTCTCGACGCACCCCTGCATTGTTTACAAGTATATCTATACAGTCAAATTTTGTCTCAAGATCAACAAAAAGCTGTTGTACATCAGCTTCATTGGAAATATCACATTGAATCAGTTCGAATTGTGAGGCGTAGTTCCTGTTTGCCAGATCAAATTGTTCTGCTGCGACCCTGTTGCCGGCATAGAGGCCAATGACGTGCGCTTCTGCCTTCAAAAATGCTTCTGCGATGGCCCTACCAATACCACGGGTGGCACCGCTGATAACTACCACTTGGCTTTTAAAATTTTCCATAACTTCCTCAATATAAAAACAAACCTGATTGGTCTGGATTTTTATGATCGCAGATAACTGTCTACATCATTTGACACGATAACACCATAATTGATGGCACCAAGCCATCCGGACATGATAATGCCAACGGAACCGACATGGAAAAGACCTGAAATTTCCTTAAAAAGAGATCTGGAAACATCAAGCCCCTCAAATTTTGTACCAAAAGATGTCCCATGGGTGTGTAGAGTATAGCGATTAAAAGTCTTGGGCGTTGCAGCCTCTGTCCAGTCAATTTTTTCTGCAACCCCTGGAAGATATCGGTTAAGATCCTTAAGACTTCTGGAAATAAGAGACTGTTTCTCGTTTTCATACTGCTCTTCATCCAGTTCCGCCCAGTCCTCATAGCGGCTGTTCATTGAAGCAACAATTGTATAACGATTCAATCCAGGTCGGGTTCTGGGGTAATAGATTGAAAATGTTTTTGATTTTGTTTCTCTGTCGAGCAGCTCTGCGGAATCAAATTCGGCAGCAGTTGAAGTGAAAAGCAGATCACCAACATCGTTTATTTTTTCACCATCCCTGATACCCATATAAACCTGACAACTTGAGTTATTTACCCT
Organism: Desulfobulbaceae bacterium; assembly: GCA_030599175.1. Classification (GTDB taxonomy): domain Bacteria; phylum Desulfobacterota; class Desulfobulbia; order Desulfobulbales; family Desulfocapsaceae; genus Desulfomarina. Next base: position 7,351 of record JAUVON010000074.1, read on the forward strand.
GACCTCAGATGCCTTCTCCAGGAATTCATCAGAAAAAGCTCGTTTGTCTGTGAGATTATATATAGTATTCGTTATACCACTATTTGAAACCACTGCTTTTGAAGAGATAATTTTCCCCTGGGCTTCAACCCCTCTGACTTTTCCTTTTTCAACAATAATTCTTTCGACTTTAGTTTTTGTACAGATTGTTACGCCATTTTTCTCAAGTTCATCTGACATCATGGTTATCAGTTTGTCGGTTCCCCCTTCAAAAGTAAAAACACCTCTGTTCATGAAATTTGAAAAAACAATACCATAAGTTATTGCAGGATCGTCAAGAGTCGACCCGTTGGCGTATGTTATCGGTTCCATAAGAAATCTATGAATGTCGGAGCGTCCCGGGAAAAATTCGTTAAACAGCTCTCTGGTGGTCATACTCTGGTCATCATAAAAATTCATCCCGGATACAGTCCCAAAAAACCGATTTATAACATCAGGGGAAACTCCGAAATGATTCTCCAGGATATGGGTGAAATCTTTTTTGTCAAAACTGGTTTTCAGGGAAAATTGCGGATTATCAAAAACGATATTCTTAAGTTGGACTATAGATTGCATAATCGCTTTATTCCAATACTTCTTGCAGGTCTTTACCATGCCGTACGGGAAACCATGCAGAGAGATATCAAAAATGTGTCCTTTTCTTCTGAACCAGGTTGCAAGCCCACCAAGTCTATGGTGGTGTTCAAGGAGAAGAACCTTATGACCACAATAGGCCAGACGGTTAGCTGCTGTAAGACCGCCCAGGCCGGATCCGATAACGATTATGTCATATCTCTCTAAAGTTTGTGTAAATGGAATTGGCATAAAATATGGTTAATATAAGATTTTGAGAAGGTACTTCAGAGCTTAGACAGAACATGCTGGTTTACAACCGAGACCCCGCTAAGCATTGAGCCGACTATGCCAAGAAAACCCTGGTCTGTACCAGCAAGAAAAAGATTACTAAACCCTATATCCCCATCTTTAATTTTTACAGGGCTGCCATAAATAGCACCGTCGATTTTGCCGGTGTATCGCTCGATAGTGACAGGTGTAAAGCTGTTCTGATATACTATGTTTGAGCTGAAATTCCCAACTATATTCTCAACACATGTAAGGGTCTTACAGGATGATGCAGCCTTTAAAGCCTCATATTCATTCTTGTCTGAAGAAATATTTTTCCATTTTGCATAATTTGCCAGATGAGTTGCCCGGATTTCAATAAACTCTCCTTTTTCAATTCCGTGGAAATTTGAAGGAAAACAGATTACACCGCTGGAATGATCGACAAATTCATCAGGGTTTTTATAAACGAACTGTTCAGAACTGTTATAAAAAATAATTGTTTTTTCTTGAGGAAGTTGATTGCCTTTAATTTCCTTAACCTGGTATATGGTTTCTGTAAAACCAAGTCTTGCCTTAGGGGAAACAGGTTCATCCGAAAGGAGCTTACTGGTTTCATCCGAGCCAATTGTTGATAATAACTGATCACATTCTATGATTTCCCCGGATGCCAGCTCAACACCGAATACAGCTCTGTTTTTATGTAGTATTCTGATTACTTCTGTGTTTTTTCTTATCTTTCCGCCAAAACTCTGATAATGATCAATTAGCTGGTCAAGAAAATTTTTAATTGTGCCGAGAGGCCGAAACATACCCTGGCGATATATCGCCTGGAACATAATGGCGAATTGATACAGATCCATGTCATTTTCATGACTGGAACCATAGAACATGAGTGGACAGAGAAGCATTTCGGAGAGCAGTGAATCACCTAATATTTCATTCAATTTCTTTTTGGCAGAACAAAAAGGTGCCGGTAAGAAAGGGTCTAACGAATTCAGGAATCTGAGCAGTTTTTGAAAATTATCGTTGCACTGTGGAAACTTTTGATGAATCTGAGATTCTAACAGTTGGAAGTCATTTGAGAAAGAAAGAGATTCACAGTTGAGAAAAGTAACTTCACTTTGATACTGTTGACAGAATGAAAAATCGCTGCGTTTAAGTTTTAATTGCCGGAATAACCTGTTTAGAGGAGCTGTTTTCTCTCCGGCAGGTGCATAATTTGTTATGGCGTGCAGTCCAGTTTCGTAAAGGGTCCTGTTTCGATAAAAATAGGAGTTGAGACCGCCTATGCGGGAATGCTTTTCGAGGATAAGAACATCAGGGATAAAACGTGCAACTCTTACGGCAGCGGCCAGACCGGAGAGACCGCCACCGATTACCAGGAGAGGGATTTTCACAAAATCAGGCGTCTTTCAGCAGGGGTTCGAGGTAGGTTACACAGCTATTGAGCGTTGCAAGGTTGGGGTAGTCCTCTTCCGGGATCTGCAATTGGTGACGTTTGCGTAATTCCATTACAATGTCGAGAAAATCCATAGAGTCCAGGTCCAATTGATCTCTGAGAGGTTCTCCTGGATCCAAACCTTCAAAATCTGCTTCGTCATCAATATCTTCAATGATCTCCAATATAAGATCTTTAATTTCGTTACTTGTCATGTAGCTCTCCGAATTAGACGTATACGGTAAATGAAATATGTGAACTCCTCTAGTGTACGAGGATGTCGTTTGTTTAACGCAAACTTTTATTCATAACATACCTTGGTATTCTTTTTTATAGTTATTTTTTATAAACTCGTAAAAAGGTTATCCAAAGTTATAGATGGCTAAGTCAAAAAGGTTGATATACAAGGCGTAGTGTTTTTGGCAAGTTCTCGGTCATACATATGGTATGTCGAGATCCTGCCAAAAACCTACAACGTAGGAGATCGGACTTTTTACGACGCCATTATTTTTTATAGGGGAGGGTTTTCCTGATAA
>JAUVON010000079.1 GCA_030599175.1 Desulfobulbaceae bacterium
ACGCTGCAACCCAATAAACAGGTTATAAGTAAACAGAAGGATACAAACAAGAAAGCCCAGAATCACTGACATTCTCAGTAATTCTAGGCTTATATGTGGTGCCCCCGGCAGGATTCGAACCTGCGGCACCAGGATTAGGAATCCTGTGCTCTATCCCCTGAGCTACGAGGGCAATTAAAAAAAATGTAAAGCGAAATAATACCCAAGTTTTTTCAAAGCGCAATGGGTTTTAGATAAAACTCAACTTCGGTTGAAATATGGTGGTCTTTTTTTCTTAGGGAGTTTCCGAACGGGGAGACAGGGATTCGCCATCTTCAACACTCTTTCCCGGGTAATCTTCTTCCTTTACATTTGAATTAATTACACAATTTCTGCCAATCTTCTGCTCGGCCGGAACCTCACTCTCTTTACCTATCAATGTAATCCCGGTGTAAAGATGACTGGGATTGAGTTTGTTAACTGTAGAGTGATTATCACCTGTGCCAACCACGGCACCTGCTCCGATAAGTCCGCCTTTATCCAGAATTGAATAGTCAACAACTGCACCTTTTTTCACCATACAGTCGGCAAAAAGAACAGAGTCTTTGACAATGGCACCTTCCTCAACTGTTACTCCGGGGGCCAACACGGAGTTTATCACCTCACCCTGAATATTGCTTCCCGCCGAAATTAGAGACGATTTTACCCGGGCATTGAAACCAAAGCGGGCAGGAGGTCTATCAGCAAGCCGCCCACTGGTCTCAATATTTGTACAAATATTCCATTTCTGGGGCGAAATTCCACTATCTTTTCTAATCACATCCATATTGGCCTCCCAATAGGACTGAATGGTACCCACATCACGCCAGTAACCGTAGAAAGGATAGGCAAACACATTGTCACTCCTGATTGCCCGCTGTAATATATGCATACCAAAATCTACTTCCTCTTTATCCTTTGACAAGGTGTCAATAAGGTAGTTGTAATCGAAGACATAGATCCCCATGGAGGCCAGGTTTGTCTTCGGCTCTTCCGGTTTTTCCTCCCAGTCAATAATTCTATCAAATTGATCAGTAATCCCAGCACCAAATTGATGAATTTCACTTTTGGGCACCACCATCATTGCAATGGTAACATCAGCTCTTTTCGATCTATGAAATTCAATCATGGCATCAAAATCCATATGATAGATATGATCCCCGGAAAGAATCACCACTTCGTCGGCAGGATTAGATTTGATATAGTCTAAATTTCTACGTACAGCATCCGCAGTCCCTTTATACCAGTCTGAATCAAGTTCACCGGTTCGAGGAGGCAAGATCTGTATTCCCCGCTTTCTTCCGATAAAATCCCAGGCCTCTCCAGTACTTAAATGATCCATTAGCGAAAGAGGTTTATACTGAGTGAGAACCCCAATTTTTTGTAATCCGGAGTTCATCACATTACTGAGACTGAAGTCAATAATCCTGTAAATTCCTCCAAAAGGTACTGCCGGTTTTGCTCTTTTCTGCACCAGAATATTTAATCGACTGCCTACCCCGCCTGCCAGAAGAAGAACCAGGGATTCCTTTGCCTTTCTCATCTCAAGACCTCCCCGGTGTCAACGCGTTCAGGCCATCTCTTATCTGCTATTTCCGGATATACTGTAGCCCCAACGCCAATATGTATTTTCTCAGGTATCTGGTTATTTCCACCCAGTACCGTAACATCTGCTCCTTCATGAGATACCTCGGCCCCAACAACCGACCCCGGACCAAAACTGTTATTAACATCGCTGACAACCTTATTAAGATGACTGCCTTCACCAACAGTGTTTTTAAAAAAGAGCACGGAGTTTTCAACTGTTGCGCCATGTTTGACATGGACTCCGGGAAAGAGAATCGAATTTTTGACAGTCCCTCCAATCTTGCATCCATTGTAGATGAGGCTGTTTGTTACAGCCGCACTGTCTCCCAGCAGTACAGGTTCATTGTCACGAATCCTTCGATGATCCAGATTAGTCCTGAGTACCCATTTTTCCAGATCAATGAGAGGGTCGGAGCCAAGCAAATCCATACTGGACTGCCAATACTCGTTTATTGTCCTTGTGTACCCCCAGTATCCATTAAACTTATAGCCATACACTTTATACTGACTGCCAAGCAGCAAGGGTATAATATCATGACCAAAATGGAACGAATCACCCGCCTGGTTTTCTTCAAGAGCCCGATAAAGAACCTCTGGCTTAAAACACATTACCGTCATTGAGGCCCAGTTGGATCGAGGATTTTGAGATTTCTCCTGATAGCCTGTAACCCGCCCTCCCCTGCTGCCATCCTCGTCATCAAGAAATGCAATTCCAAACCTCTGCGCCTCATCCTGTGGGACTCTGGTAAATGCTACAGTCAGGTCAGCATCCTTCTCATAGTGGTAGTCAATGAGATCCAGGTAATCCATTTTATAGATATGGTCGCCGGAGATAATAAGTATTTCTTCCGGCTTATGATATTTAACAAAATCAAGATTTTTATAGACGGCATCAGCAGAACCCCTGTACCAGTCCGCTGCATCGTTGCTGATAAAAGGGGGCAGTATGGATACATGACGGTAACGACCGGCCATATCCCAGGCAGCCCCGGTCCCAATGTGATTTATAAGGGAAAAACTGCGATATTGACTGAGGAGGGCCACCTGCTCTATCCCCGAATTCATCAGGTTGCTGAGTGAAAAATCAATTACCCGGCCAAAGCCCCCGAAAGGAACCGCCGACTTAGGGCGAAAATATGTTAGGACATTGAGCTCATCGACCCGGCCACCCGCCAAAATAATTGCCAGCGTAGTAGGTTTCAGCATGTAGTCACCTTTTGGGGAATAAATCGACAGGGAATGGCAAGAATATTACTATTAATAACTCTTTTTATTATATAACCAACTCCATTTGATTAAGCTACAAGAAATAAACTGGATTTTCGGCCATCGTATTGGTTCTATTGCATCATTTTTCTCAACCGAAACAAAACCAATACCTTGAATTATGGGCTATATATGGCGCATGATTAGACCTTTCAAGACTTCGGAAGAAAATTGCTTATCTCCCAAGTCAAGATTTTTCAGAGGTACTTCGGCCCTGGCGGCTCCCTTATGTCCTCCGGCCGACCCTAAAGAACCGAATATCCGATTGGCGAGTTTCCCGGCGCTTTTCCGATACCCGTCACACCGGAAAATGACTACCAGTTTTTCTCCATGTATACCGGAAACAAACACCCAGTCGATCTCACCCACGTGGTTGAGAAAATCGGCTACAATAACGAGAACGTCAGGACTCCTGACTCTTCCGATATGACTGTAATATCTTCTTTTTGAATATTTCAGTTCGGACAGGGCAATATTGAAATATTTCAGTTCTGAACGCCTGAGATCAGTGAGTTCGAACTTCCTGACCAGATCTCTATTGGCTATATTAAAGAGATATCGAAAAGCAATACCATCGGCAAGCACTGACTTCTGCTCAAAGTCCTGAGTATCAACCTTAATTCCGTAAAACAGCGCCGTCGCCAGGGCAACCGATGGTTTCATCCCAGCTGCACGCAGATATTCAACAGCCATGGTAGAGGTTGCACCATATTCAGGACGGATATCGATGAAAGCCGCATCCCAGTCACCACTCACCGGATGATGATCAATAATAACATCTACCTTAATTTTTTCAAAACAAGGCAGGTGATCCGGTTGAGAATCAACCATCACAGTTTTACTGTAATCAGCTGTTTTTATTTCTTTTAAGCGCACCAGAGGAATCTTCAGCCGCTCAACCATTTCGACATTATTAAGACGCCTGATTTCATTTGGATGAGTAATTGTTACACTTGTTACCTTGTAACGAAGAAGCTTTTTGACAGCCATAGCAAAAGCCAGAGCGTCGGGATCTGCGTTAATTACAACCAGAACTTCATCTTCTTTCTCAAATACATCCCAGAAGGCATGCAGTCGATCCCTGGCTGTATTTTTATAATTTTGCCTTTCTTGGAAACAATTTGACCGTTTTCGTTTCTGAGCCATAAATGGTAACAGTGTCATTTCGTAGAAATAAATATGCAGCTATAAGCTATTTATTTCAGTTGCTATCGACTCCATCTCTCCTTTAGTCTGTACGACGAAAGTCGGGCGTCAATTGCGTCAAAATGTCAGCCACCTCCTATAGAATTCAGTCCCACACGGTTTCTAAAAACCAAACGAACAGGACAGTTGAGTATTACTGGGAAATCAATCCATCAGCAACTATATATTTACACGAAAAACTAACCATAACAAATAGTTACAAAGACCAGTAACGCTGCGACAAGCTTTAACTATACCATACTGGTTATTTTAAATGCAAGGCTTTGGTAAAATGAAAGATGATGTGATACATGATGGCGTCGTAAAAACTCAAATAAGTCGCTTGCCCGTCATTCCCGCGCAGGCTGGAGATAAGCGAAGACTTCGATCTAGTCATTTCAATACCTTCTGGATTCCCGCCTGCGCGGGAATGACGACACAGGGGACTTTTGACGAAGCCATTATACATTACAATTCACAGAACTTTTCTATTCTCAGTAAATATGTGAACAATGCTGAACTTGACGCAAGTGAATGTTAATGGTACCTACACCAGAACATCTCACCAAATAGAGAACCACCGCCTTGAAGACGGTATATTATTATGAAAACACTCGTTGCCATTGCCATTGGAGGGGGACTGGGCTCTATCAGCCGATACGCAATAGCCCTCGGTGCTGAAAAACTGGTGCATGAAAATTTTCCGCTGGGAACACTTATTGCCAACCTGCTGGGCTCATTGCTTATCGGCATCTTCTGGTGTTATTTTGACAAAGTCCATATAAGTCACGAGTTCAGGCTGTTTCTTTTTACCGGTTTTCTAGGGGGATTTACCACATTTTCCACCTTTACCAGGGAGAGTGTTCAATTATTTAAAGTGGGTGAACCTATACAGGCTTTGAGTTATCTTTTTATGAGTAACATTCTGGGGCTTGGTATGGTCATTCTAGGCTTCTACCTCTGTCACCGTTTTTTTCGCTTTTAGCACCATACTCATGAAATGCTTTCACAACCACGACTCCGCTTCGCTATAATGAAAAGTAATGTATGTAGTCGGGATTCAGACAGCACATGACTTTCATATAAAATAGTTATTACGAGGTTCTTTTGAATCTGCTCAACCGATACTTACTAGGTCAATTTGTAAAATATTTTTTTACCGTCAATGCAGCTTTTGTTTCCATATATCTGCTTGTCGACTTTTTTGAAAAATTTGATGACTTCACCAACGCAGGAAAACCACTGAGTCTGTCTCTCAAATATTTCATCATGACCATACCTTATATTGTGGATCAGCTGGGTCCTGTACTTATCCTTCTCTCGGGTGTAATCAGTCTTGGGATTCTGAATCACACAAACGAACTGACAGCACTAAAAGCCGGCGGAGTTCCACTCAGGGCAATTGTACGCCCTTTTCTGATTGGTTCTGTTGTTTTTACAATGCTCTTTATTACTGCAGCGGAATTCCTGCTACCGGTCACCATTGCAACTACAAACAATATCTGGTTCGAGCAACTCAAGGGAAAGGTGCTCCTGGGGATTCTTCGCAACAATCGTTATTACTATAAAGGGCAAGATGGATTCTACTCCTTCAGATGGCCTGACACTTCCCGTTTCACTTTTAAAGATATATCGTACTCTCGGTGGGATGATAAATACAACATACAGACCCTGGTCACTGCAGAATTTGCCGACTGGGATAATAAAAAAGAGCTCTGGAAACTTACCCATGGGCAGGTTCAGCAGCAGGCGGGGGGAGAAGACTACAAAATCAATAATTTCAAATTCAGGCAACTTGAATTGCCTGAAAGGCCGGAAGACTTCCTGATACCCTTGAATAAAACAGCGGAACTGTCTTTAACCGAACTTTACGGTGAAATATCCCGTACTGAAGTAGAACATGAAAAAAGAACTGCCCGAACAAACTTTCTTGGCCGAATCTCTTATCTACTGCTTGGCACGCCGTTGCTCCTGCTTGGAATGCCTATTCTTCTTTTTTCTTATCGAAAATGGGGTAGAGATCTATCAGTTGCAATTCCTGCAAGCTGCGGGCTTGCGTTCCTTGCCTGGGGGCTCTGGGGGGCGCTTCAGTCACTTGCCATTGCCGGTTATCTATCCCCTATTGTGGCAGCCGTCACGGTTCACATCATTTTTTCTTTTACCGGTTTTATTTTATTGATCAAGAATGATCGCTAAGAAGTGTTGCCGTTGTAAAAACTCTGCAGCAAATTAAAATGGATCGACCCGGTGAAAGGGATCGACCCATTGTTAAGACAACCGTTTGAGCAGAACTCCGTTACTCTTTCTCAATCGATATCAGCTCAACTTCAAAGATCAGAACCGAATTTGGTTGAATTGAAGGGGCAACTCCCTGTTCTCCGTAGGCCAGCTCTGAAGGAATAACCAGTCTCACCTTGGAGCCGACATTCATGAGTTGCATAGCCTCACTCCACCCCTTGATTACCTGCCCGACACCAAAAACAGCTGGTTCACCACGCTTTACTGAACTATCAAACTCTGTGCCGTCAATGAGAGTGCCGACATAGTGAACTTTTACCTTGTCAGCGGACGTTGGTTTTCCCCCTTCACCAGGGGTGATCACTTCATACTGAAGGCCACTCTCAGTTACCTTTACGCCCTCTTTTTTCTTATTTTGTTCCAGATAGGCATCACCCGCTTCTTTATTTTTGGCGAGCATTGCCGCCATTTCCACTTTCTGCTTTTCCTGCATTTTCACAGCATATTGCTTTTGCACCGCAGCCATTTCCTCTGGAGCGAGAGCCGGTTTTCCCCCATCATAGGCATCAGTTATCCCTTGAAGCAGGAGTTCTTTCTGGATTTCTTCCCCGGCTCCTTTGAAATAATGGCCTACTTCAAAACCCATGCTATAGCTCAATTTTTCTTCAAAACTTTCAGGAACTGCCGGTTTTTTATCTTCAGCAGCAAAAGACACCGCCGGAACGATTAGACAAAGACCAATTATCACTGATACAATTTTCCTTTTCATCAAATAATTCCTTCTAATAAAATTTAATTAAATCGGCCCAAAATTAATGGGACAACTACAACACCACCAGGGTAACACCTCGGTTTACCTTATTAATATTTCTATCTCCTGCCAGTTGGGGATATCGTTGAAGAAGAAATTTGGTCGGCCCAAATCTTCTGGAAAACTCCTCTCCGGCAATATAATCATGAATCCGTCCCCTGCTTTTCATAAAGTCCAGGCTTTTTCTGCATTCCAAACGGATAAGGCCACCTTTGCCGCTGGATCCATAGCCATGAATCAGGGTCAACACACGAACATCATTTTTTACAGCGTCTTCAAGTGCATCGTCAAGCTTTTGTAACGCAACCTCAACTACAGGACGTCCCTGTTCGAGATTGACCGTTTTGTGGACAAACCTCTGACTCTTTGACAGATGGACTCCGCCCTGTTTACTTCCACAAAACCTGCAGTTCAAACTGCTTCCATAAATTTCATTACCACAAACCTGACAGACAGCCATGGGGGTTACCACTAACCCGAATAAATCGGAATTTTAGAATGCTTGGATAAATGCCATGAACGTATATCCAACCATATAATTTTAAACGACCTTTTTCAATTTCTCGGAGTCGGAGTTTATACCCTGGTTTTTAAGGGTGCTTATTTGTTTTTCTTACAGAAGTTCTGGAGTAAGGCACTAACCCGACAAAGTCAGAAATTTTTTAGTATCGCTGGATAAGTGCCTTGAAAATATATCCAACTATATAATTTTAAAAGACCTTCCTCAATTTCTTTTTTTTCTTTCAGAAGTTCTGGAGTAAGGCACTAAAGTCGACGAACAGTTATTACTTCCGGCAACTGCCTGAGATGCTGCAGAAGAACAGTAAGGTTTGCCAGATTCTCAACCTCTAAAGAGATTTTCAGTTCGGCTAAATCCCCAGGAGTTGTATGACCGGACATTTCAACAATATTTGCGTTGTCATGGCTGATCGCCGCACTTATGTCTGTAAAGATCCCTCGTTTATTTTCCGCAGTTATATAAATAGCAACTTTAAACTGCTTATCAGCGAGGCCGGACCAGGCAACATCAAGCCACCGCTTGGGATCTGACCTGAGCAGATTGACACAATCAGCTCTGTGTACGGAGACACCGCGGCCCATTGTAATAAAACCGACTATAGGATCACCCGGTACTGGCTGACAACATTGACTTACTTTCACCAGCATACCATCGACGCCATCTATCTTGATTCCGGACTTCTCATGTTTGTCCGATTTGCCATGCTGACTGCCCAGCAGAGTTGCCAGCTCCTCCGGTGCCAGATCTGCCGCAGTGGGTTCAGCTTCATGCCGCAGTTCAGGTGGTAATAGTGCCTTTACAAGGTTCTGGACAGTGATCGCACCACTGCCGACTTTGACCAGCATATCATCTAGAGAGTTGCACCTCAGCTCCTTGAGAAGCAGCTTGATATGTCCACTCTTAATCATCTTTTTAAGGGTGGTATCGTGTTTCCTGATCTCCCTCTCACAAATCTCCCTGCCAAGTGTAAGTGCCTTCTCTTTGTCTTCCCTCCTGAGCCATGATCGTATCCTGGCACGGGCTCTGCTGGTCTTCACCAGATCCAGCCAGCCTCGTCTGGGAACCTGGGTCGGCGAAGTGATAATTTCCACAATATCACCACTCTGCAGCTTATACTTCAATGGAACCTGACGGCTGTTTACCTTGGCTCCAACACAACGGTCTCCAACCTCTGTATGTATAGAATATGCAAAATCGATGGGGCAACTCCCCAATGGAAATTCCTTTACCTCACCTGTTGGAGTCAGCGCATAAACATCAGGGTCAAACAACTCCCCTTTTACACTGTCAAGGAATTCCCTTGGATCCTCAACATCCTGAAGAGAAGAGACGAGTTTTTTCAACTCTCGGCAAAGTTTTGCATCCCTTGAAGAAGCATTCTGGCCCTCTTTATAGGCCCAGTGTGCCGCAACGCCTTCCTGTGCCACCCTATCCATCTTTTCAGTTCGTATCTGGATCTCAATAAAATGATCACGGGGACCTAGAACAGTGGTGTGCATTGATTGATAATTATTGGCTTTCGGTACTGAAATAAAATCTTTTATCCTTCCCGGTACCGGAGCCCAGTTTGCATGGACAGTTCCCAAAGCCTCATAGCACTCATTTACGGAACTGGTAATTATTCTGAAAGCTACTTTATCATAAACCCGTTCCAGGGGAATATTCTGAACTACCAGTTTTTTGTAGATTGAATAGAGGTGCTTGGGACGACCAATAACACGAAGGGGTTTGATACTATTTTTTGTCAGTTTTTCACTGAGAATTGCAATAACCTCTTCAACATACTTCTGTCGTTCTTCAAATGAACTTTCCAGTTTGCTTGAAAGCTCAGCATACTCCTGTGGGTGGAGAAATCGAAAAGAATAATCCTCAAGTTCCCGTTTCAGCCAATCAATTCCCAGTCTGCTGGCAAGTGGAGCATACAGATCCATGGTCTCTCTGGCGATCTCCACCTGGAGCTCCCTGTCAACCTTATCAAGCAGGAACATGTCCGTCAGTCGATCAACAAGCTTGACCAGCAGAACTCGAACATCTTCCGCGATGGCCAGCAGCATTTTCCGGACATTTTCCGCCTGGTTCGCTATCTTGCTGTTATAACGAACTTTAGTTATCCGCGTTGATCCTTCAACTATTGAGGCAACATCTTTACCAAATTTCTCTCCTAATTCCTCAACAGTAATATTTTCCTTGAGTACACCATGAAGCATACCGGCAAGAATCGTATCCAGATCAAGGTGCATAGAGGCAAGGGTAGAGGCAACCTCAAGGACGTGATCAACATACGA
>JAUVON010000422.1 GCA_030599175.1 Desulfobulbaceae bacterium
ATTGACGGCAGTTACAGCACACCTATTCCCGCACCCGTAGAACATCTGCGTCCGGCCCAGGATACGTGTGAACAGTGTCATTGGCCTGAAAAATTTCATGGCAAGAAAATTAAGCAGTTTGTCAGCTATACAAATGATGATCAGGAAACCCCTGAAATTCAGGATATCGTTCTGCATATTGGCGGCCGGAACCCTTTGACCGACACTTTTGAAGGTATCCACTGGCATGTGAGCAGCGATGTGAAAGTGGAGTATGAATCCCTGGATGAAACGAGGACCTCCATTGGCAGAATTAAAGTTACCAAGCCGTCGGGTGTTACTGAGGAATATTCAATCGATAACGGAGACAGTGCTGAAGGTGGTGATACAAAATGGCGTACAATGGATTGTGTCGATTGCCACAATCGACCAACCCATGTGTATGATGATCTTGAGGAAAAGATTGATTTTGGCCTTTACAGTCGGAAACTGGATCAGCAGATTCCCGGGCTCAGAGAGGACAGTTTGACTGTCTTGCAAAAAGAGTACACATCGAGACAGGTGGCACAGGAACAGATAGTGGAATCACTTCTTTCCCTGCAGGCAGAGAGAAATGGTGTTGATTATGTTGCTGAGAATGAACAAAAGATTATCTCTTCAGGAAGATACCTGCTTGCAGCATATCTCGGCAATGTCTGGCCGAAAATGAAAGTTACCTGGGGAACCTATAAGGGGCATAATGGACACCAGAATGAAGATGATGGTTATGGCTGTTTTCGTTGCCATGATGAGGAACATAGCACTGAATTCGGCAAAACCATTTCCCAGTCCTGCGACCTCTGTCATGAAGAACCTGAATAGGGAGAAATGTTACCAAACGTCCTCGACTCCTTTTCTTTTCTGGTAAGGTATGATTTTTCTATAAACAAGTGAAAAGATAAGGTGTAAACTGATCGAAGTGAAGGAGGTTGTATTTTCTCAATGATGAGATAATATAATGATAATTGTATGGATGATTCAGCAGCGGCAGCAGGGTCAAAGCGGAATTCTTTGCGTTTTAACATTAAAGCACAGCCAGTCAGGTATAAGACCGCCTATGAAGATGGAGAGGCTTATCTTGTTAATATATCGACCGGGGGATGTGCCGTTCGAAAAGCAAGTGTACCTGTGGCTCTAACTGAAAAAATCCTGTTCAGCTTTGATATCCACAGTCTTGATGAACCTTTGGAGATTAGGGCGATATGTGTCCGCCTTGAGGATGACGGTTTTGCTGTTCAATTTCCTGGTATCGACGATGTCGAGGCAAATCGGATCATCAAACTTTTAGCCGGTCAGGCGAGATCGGAGAAAGGTTCCCCGCTGTTAGATTAGATTGATCAGACGACTGCTCACTCCATGAAAGCGTGTGGGGATCAAAACCACATTCGAGAGTGGGCTTTATAATCCGGAAATATGGTGAAACATCAAAATCTCTTGGGGTGAACAGGCTGTGGTGGCGGATATGAAGTATTTCCTTTTGACAATTCCTGGAAGATTGACTGCCCGATTCCTGCATAACGATTTCAGGTAAAATCGGATAGTGGATTGACTGGAAGGCTTGAGCAATGAGTGAAGAACAAATTGCCAGAGTAGGGTCTCCACTGCCAAGAGAGAGTAAACGTCTTCTAAAACGCAATGGAACTGGAGGTGTTGGAAGGAGATACCTGGCCAAGTCGATTATATTTCGTAGATCGTACTTATGGCCCAGTTGTTGAGCTGCATAGTTGATAACCCTTGCAATTTCGTCTTCTTTTAAACCGACAGGTCGACAGATGCGGGTATGAAGTTCGGCATACTTCGACAATCCCACACTACGGACTCCATGATTTATATCAGCTTCAATAAGAAGCGGCTCCTCGATTCCTTTCCCCGCCAGTGGCAGTGCATCACCGACAAAAAGGGCGGCATGTGACCAGCTTGATTGTGTCAGGTATTTTATTGCTGTGCTGAAGCTGCTGTTACCATCCACCAGCAGGACATCTCCGGGGCGGAGGCTTTGCGACAATTTTTCAGGAGTAGTGGTTGCAACC
>JAUVON010000229.1 GCA_030599175.1 Desulfobulbaceae bacterium
GAAGTAATTAAACATGCATTTTTACCCGCCATTATCTCTTATATCGCCCTTGTCTACATAGTGCATCTGGAAGCGTGCAAGATGGGGCTGGAGGGAATGGAGAGGAAAAAGGTCAAGACATTACCTCAGAGTCTTATCAGTTTTGTGGTTACTATACTGTCCATTATTATTATGGGAGGGGTTACTTATTACGGGCTTGGCTGGATCAAGACAGTTGCGGGGGACTCCACTATCTGGGTAGTCTGCATCCTTCTTGCGGTATCGTATCTTTTCCTTCTCTGGTATGCCTGCAAAGTGCCGGAACTTGATACAAGCACCGATATAAAAGAACTGCCGGAACTTGGCCCGACGGCGCAGGCCGGATACTATTTTCTCCTGCCTGTTGTTGTGTTGATGTGGTGCCTCACAGTGGAACGTCTGTCACCATCTCTTTCCGCCTTTTGGGCGACGATGTTGATGTTTGTTATCGTTCTCACCCAGCATCCTTTGAAGGGGATTTTCAGAAAAGCCCAGGGAGAAGAGTTTGCGCTTAAACGTGGCTGGAAGGATATGATTGACGGTATGGTTTCCGGTGCCAAGAATATGATTGGCATTGGTGTGGCAACTGCCGTCGCCGGTGTTGTTGTCGGTACTGTAACCCTTACCGGAATCGGCCTGGTTATGACCGAGTTTGTTGAATTTATTTCCGGCGGTAATCTGATGCTGATACTTGTCTTTACTGCTGTTATCAGCCTTATTCTCGGGATGGGACTTCCGACTACGGCAAATTACATAGTTGTATCCACATTAATGGCACCGGTTATTGTTGGTCTCGGTGCTCAGAACGGCCTTATCGTACCTCTTATTGCCGTGCATCTTTTTGTCTTTTATTTTGGCATTCTGGCAGATGATACTCCCCCTGTCGGTCTTGCAGCTTTTGCTGCTGCGGGTATCTCGGGGGGTGATCCCATACGAACGGGTATCCAGGGCTTTGCTTATGATATCCGTACCGCCATTCTACCTTTTATTTTTATCTTTAATACCGAACTTCTGATGATCGGAATTGATAACTGGTTTCATTTCCTTATTGTGGTTATCGGAGCTGTGCTGGCAATGCTCATCTTTGCGGCCGGTACTCAAGGGTGGTTTCTCACCAGGAACCGGTGGTGGGAAACAGGAGCATTGATTCTTATCGCCCTTATACTCTTCAGACCTGGATTGGTCTGGGATAAGTTTTTCCCGCCATTGATTGAGAAACCGGCAACAGAGCTGGTGCAGATTCTAGGTGAAGTTGACCCCGGCTCCCAGCTCCGTTTGAAGATGAAAGGAGAAAAGGATAATGGTGATGAGTTTGAAAAGACCGTCATGCTGCAGGTTGGTGATGAAGCAACAGGTGAAGAACGGTTAAGTACCATGGGTATTGAAACCCGGGATGAAGAGGGAAAGATCATTGTCGACCTGGTTGCTTTTGCCAGCCCGGCAGAAAAGGCTAAAATTGATTTTGATCAGGAAATTCTTTCGATCCAGATGAAAGCTGATCGACCACCCAAACAGATTATGTTTTTTCCGGCATTTCTACTCCTGGCTTTAATCTGGAAATTCCAGAAGGGTCGTATAAGGAAAGATGAAGAGCTTGCAGCAGTATAGGATGTAATTGATAGAAAATATCAACCTTGCAGGGGTATAACTAATGGTAAAAAAAATACTGGTTCCCATCGCCTTTTCAAAATACTCCCAGGGTATTTTGAACTATGCTGCGGGAATTGCTGAATCTTTCGGCGCAGAACTGCTGGTGGTCAATGTTATCAATGAGCGTGATCTGGCTGCTGTTGATAAGATAAGTTCTTTTGGCTATAAGGTGGATGTTGAGCATTACCTCGAGACTATAAAGAAAGAAAGACGAGAGGAACTGAAAAAACTGACGGAATCAATGACTCTGCCGGATAATCGGGTCTCCTTTTCTTTCAAGGCCGGTGATCCCACGGATGAGTTGCTGAAACTTGTTGTCGATAAAAATATTGATATGGTTATTATGGGTGTTAAGACTCGTGAACTACGACATATTTTTGCCGGGTCAGTTGCTGAGAGGATGTTTCAAAAATGTCCTGTTACCATCGTTTCCTATCGGGAAGGTGAGATATCAGAACAACTACTGAAAAAGATTGCGAAACACAGGAGAAATGCAAAAGAGTGATACTATCTTTACCCGTTTGAATCCGTGAGGCTGCAACGTTGCGGCCTCACGGATTCACTTAAGCGAGGTTGTGTTCAGTGACTATTAGGGTCTGAGTATTTCGCAGTCACACTCTGCTTCTTCAATATTGAGAAGAAGAAACTTTACGTCAAAGCCATTCTTCTTCAACTCCTGGTACGCCATATCCGCGCGTGCGCCGGTACTGCAATGTACGTAGATCTTTTTGTCCTTGGGTAGCTCGTTCATCCTGCTGGTGATTTCATCAAGTGGTATATTTGTGGTATTTTTGAAAATTCCCAGTTCCGCCACTTCTTCTTTGGTTCTTGAATCGATAACAAAAACGTTGGGATCCCCGCCGTCGGTTGCTTTCTTGAAGTCAGCTACTGATACTTCACCTTTGCCCAGTATTCTCTGCCATCGTATTTCTGTGGAGGCAATTGGTCCGATTTCAATTGCACCACCTGCAGAAACCCAGCCCGCATAGTTACCCGGTACCAGAGCGACATGCTTGAAGCCGTCACTGCGAAGGTCATCCACCGCATCGGTAGCCTCTTCTTGGTCGTCGCTGTACAGAATGACAGGGGCATTCCTCGGGATATCATCAATCCTATCCTCAAGGTCATCATATGGTATTGATACAGCCCGTTTAATCCGTCCTTCTACTGCTTTATGGCTTGCACGGATATCAATGAGGACGATATTTCCCGTATCAATGTATCCCTTTGAGGTGTAAGTGGGATATCCTGCCTTAGACCATGCAGGCTCACCTTCAAGATATACACGAACATTTTTATAACCTAATTTCTTCGCCAGACCGGCGTTTGTGGTGGACATGCCTCAGGTGGGGCCTCCACAGTAAAAAACGAGGAGCTGTTCTTTGTTTGCCGGCAAAACGGTTTCTTTTCCCATTTTCATTTCTGGAACAGGAATAGAAATAGCACCTGGGAGACGAGCCTGGGCATACCGGCTTGCAGGGCGTGCATCAATGACTGTCATATCGGCGTGGTTTTCATATAATCCGCGAAGTTCCTCGGTTTTTATTTCTGTAACGCCTGCAGGGAGTTTTGCAAGTTTTGGTTTAATGATGGTGGCAAATTTTTCCCCGTCTTTCACATCATATTTGATGATTGCCGCTGAACCTTTTTTAGCAAATTCGATACCCTTGGTATTGTCATCGAATTTAAGCATGACGGTTTTTGCCTTGTCACCTTTTCCTACTACGATGGAGATAGATTTTGCTTTATTGGACTTTCCGGCAATTTTTCCTTTCAGGACATTTTCAGCCTGTTCTACGGCCGGTTTTACAGCAGTGGCTGTTTCCTGGGGTTTCTCAGCTGCACAGCCAGCTAAGGCCAAGAGAGCGATAATCCCGAAAATAAAGAACTTTTTGGGGTGGTTCTGCATAACTTCCTCCTTCTTGAATGAACGATTGATTGTGGTACGGGCTAGCTACACTGTGGGAATATATATTAGACGCATAAGAATTAAAAGAAATAATTAAATTACCTGACGTAAAAAAACAGAGTGGCCGTATATATTTCCGATTGTGGCCATACTTGTTATTAAAGATAAAGTAAGGTAATTTGCTGGTAATAGAGATCGGGTACTTTCTCTCTTTTTCAATAATTCGACAATGATAATGAACTTCATTTTTCCTTTAATTGGGTATTTTCTGGGAGCTGTGCCGTTTGGTCTTGTAATCAGTAAGATGGTTGGAAGAGATGTACGAACGGAGGGGAGCCGTAATATCGGTGCAACCAATGTAAACAGGGTATTGGGCAGGAAACTGGGGTTTCTCACGCTTGTCTGTGACTGCTTAAAGGGTTTTTTACCTATATATCTTGCAGCCCTATTTTTGCCGGAGTCGGAAAACAAGGAGTTAATTGTCGTAACAACTGGAATTATGGCAGTAGTCGGCCATATGTTCCCAGTCTATCTTGGCTTTAAAGGGGGAAAGGGGGTTGCGACGGCTCTCGGGGTTTTTCTTTTTCTCTCTCCTGGTGCAATTCTCATCAGCCTGGGTGTGTTTATCGCTGCGGTAACCTTATCCGGTTTCGTTTCTGCCGGATCTCTTCTGGCGTCAGGCCTGATACCTGTATGGCTGTGGTTGCTTGGTTCGTCAAAAATTGCCATTGTGGCTGCCGCCATAATTGGTCTGCTTATCTGGATTAAACATCACGAGAATATACAGAGATTACTTCAGGGCAATGAAAAAAGCTGGAGAAAAAAGTGAGTCGACATGACCGTCCAGCCTCCTAGAGGAGTTTTGCTGTTTTCATGCTCTTTATGATGATATCCGCATTTTCCTCCACTATCTTTTGCGAGGATGGCGGATTGAAGCTTTCAGTAGAGCCTGCCCATATCATCACATTGGGAATGAGAGAGAAGACTGTTGTTTCCAGTTTCACTATAGTGTCAATTGTCGTATATCCCGGAGAATATACAGCACGATGTGACATGCCGTAATAATCGTAGAACCCATGGCGGTAACCATACATCGGCTCATAATGAACAGTAGACGGAACATGGCGTTCCTTCTCTTTTACTCCTACAAGGGTAGCGATAAGGGCACCATCAGCACCGGATTTATGTACGGCATCTTCTATAATACTTTTATCCTTATAGTCGGCAGGGTCTGATATCATGGTGTAACCGGCAACGCCTTCGATGCCGTTTGTGTTCAAACGAACGACAACCGTGTCCTCGTAAATCCGTCGCTGCTGCTCATTGCGCATGACACCTAGAACCAGGATTTTTGTCAGCGGCTGCCCTGTAAAATTCGGCTCGCTCCAGCTCTCGACTAATTTGGTGGACGAGCATCCGGTTAAGGTGA
>JAUVON010000172.1 GCA_030599175.1 Desulfobulbaceae bacterium
CACCTGCAGCAGGGTGAATTGCTGCCAGGAACGGATATCAACGTAGCAGCCCGCAAGCTGTCACTCGATATGTTTGATGAGCATCTTGACGGAGATGGTACCATCAGTATTAAGGTGGCTGATAGTACAGATACTGCGGATGTACTTATTGCGTTCACCGGTCTTGAAGCCTTTGATACCAACAGAGATGTTCTTCTTTTTAGAGGTGAAGGCGTGCGGGTGGAGGCACAGGGCGATCCCAGTATCCTGCACGTTCCCGGAGAATCCTTCAATATTGCGCGAATAACGTTGACGATTCCTGAAGTTGAGGTGCCGGATCTTGGAGTATACCAGGCATATATACCTGAAAAATGGCAATTCACACTGCACGGAGGCAATGGCAGGTTACTGGGGACAACCGAGATAACCCAAACCGGCTTCAGCAGTAATCTACAGCTACGCTCAGAGGCGGCTGATGTTGGCCTCAAAGAGTACCGTTTTACCTCCAACTTGGATATGGCACTGAAAACAAACTGCCTTACTGTCACTTCAGGAGTTGATATCTCGGGGACCTATGTTCATCTGCGCGGGGCAAAGGTAAGCAGCGAGACCGGGCAGAGCTCAACCCCATGGCATGCCTCTGTGGATATTAAACAGGGGAAGCTCAAATTGCTGCTGCCTGAAGGGATGTCTGAAGACAGTACGTTCAGGGAACTGTACCGGGGATTGAAGGGGCAGGAGATCGTCACCATGCTAGATTCGGGTAGTGAAGAGATACAAATTACAGGTTCTATTTCCGATTTGAGCTGGCTCAATATTTTTATGAAAAATAAGTATGATCTTGCCCTTACCGGATCCGGTGAGGTGACAGCGGATCTCCTGGTGAAGCAGGGCTTGCCGGCAGCGGGCACAAAGGTTACCGTTCATCCGCAGGCTCTTGGTGTTGAAGTACTCGATTATAGCGCGGAAGGCGATGGAGAAGTCACGGTGCTGCTGAAAAAAGGCGGAGAACAACCGGATGTGTTGTTGAGTATCGTACTCGAGAACGGCGAAATGCGGCGTAAGGATGAAAAAGAGGCCTTTGTTGAGAACGTCTCCATTACCTTAGATGCCCTGGCCCACAATATAAACCTGGATGAGAAGGTCAAAAACATGGACCTTCATCTGAAGATTCCAACGGCCACGATTCGTGATATGTCAGTGTATAATCTGTATCTGCCACCGGACTCGCCATTGCAGTTTACCGGTGGCAAGGCAGCTTTATCTGCAGATATCCGGATGACACCTGAAACCGCTGGTGGCTATGTCAGGCTGAATACAAAAAAAATATCAGCCCGGGTTGATCAGCAGGAGGTGGTGGGTGAGTTAGCCGCCGACATTACCCTGGTCGATGGCGTGCCGGAAAACATGGACTTTGATATTTCCGGTTCATCTATCATCCTGGACAACGTCAGAGTGGTGGGTAAAGAAGTAAACCGGGATTATGAAGACTGGTCAGCTCGTTTTGAGTTGAAAAAGGCCCGGGCACTGTGGAAAAAGCCTATCACTATGCATCTCGAAGCCGATCTGCAGATGACGAACTCAAAGCCCATCGTTGCCGTTATGGCCAACCAGCGCGGCAAGAACGGCTGGCTCGAAAAGGCCCTGACCATTGATGACGTGGATGGTAAAGCGGTAATAAATATAGCACAAAACCACATCATTATACCCTATGCCTTTGCCGGCAGCGACAAGATTGATGTCGGGGCCAAGGGCGTTATTACCGCTGACGATCGGGACGGTGTGCTGTATGTACGCTTCCGCAGGCTTCATGGTATCCTGAAGATCAATAATGGTGAGCGCAATCTTGATGTATTGAATGCGAGGGAAAAATTTGATCAGTATGACAGCGAAACAGTATTCTCAAAATTCAGCATAGATAACGCACAATAAAAACATGCGTGCGCCACAGTTTCTTACCCGGTTTGGGACGGTGACTCGGCGTATATTTCTGGAGGGGTTGCACAAGGAGCTGATCATCTTTTCCCCCTATTTTGTACCTGGTAAACAGGGAACGAAAAACTTAAGTGCACTCAGTAAAAGTGGGGTGCGAGTCCGTATCTTGACCAACTCCCTGGCTTCAACCGATGTATCCCTTGTTCATGCCGGATATGCAAAATACCGGAGCACACTCCTTCGCAACGGTGTTGAGCTGTACGAAATGAACAGGACTTTGAGCAGAAAGCAAAAAAAACAAAAAAAGGGTATCCATGGTTCATCCAAGGCCAGCCTTCATGCCAAATCACTTATTATGGACAGGGAACAGGTTTTCATTGGCTCATTGAATCTTGATCCCCGCTCTATCACTGAAAACACGGAAATAGGCATCATGCTGCAGTCGGAGGAGATTGCCGCTCAAATGGCCGGCACCTTTGACCAAATGACAGAACAGAGGGCTTTCCGACTGGAACTACGAACCGATGAGGAGGGCATTGAGTACATATACTGGCACGGGCTGGAAAACGACGAGGAGCGCGTCTGGAACACCGATCCTCACACCAGTTTCTGGCAGCGTTTCGTTGTTTTTTTCATGAGCCTTTTACCCATTGAGTCACAACTTTGATTATAATTCAACATCGTTAGAAAAAAATATCAGGCTCGAGAGTATGAAAAATCACTGGGTACTTGTATTCCTTATCACGTTTATTGTTAGCGGCTAACACCCTTGAACAATCCGTAAACCTTACCGGTACTCTTCCATCTGATAAGGCTGTCCAGGGAGATTTCTTCTCAGTGGGTTCCAGTGGCAAGTTCACAAATAGGCCGACTATCACCTATAGACCGATCACCGGACAACAGTTTAACAAAAGCTTCATGACCCCGATTCCTCCACGATCCATTCTGTTTCTCATGCAGTCGGGCTGGGCGGCAGATCTCATTCTGGAGCTGACACTGGACTCCATAAACAGTATGCGGCCGAGTGTCCGGAGGTGTTAGCCAGCGCAGCGGAAACGCGGACTTTTACCGGGTACTGTCCCTGTTTCGTCAAGTACAGAAGTCAGGCTCTGTGAGGATACAGATTCTGAAAGAAAAAGACATGCAGGAAACCACCATCATGTTTTTCACCGGAAAGGCATCACCCCTGAAATAAAAGCGGTAATGAATGAAATTAGCAATCTCCTCGGTCTTAAAAAAGGGATTCGAGAGATACCGATAAGCTATGGACACATTCCCTCCACTGATTCAGTTCAGTATACAAAATTAACATTGGAAGAAATCTTAACCAATATTCTACCCTCTAGAACATAAGATTACTCCTATAAACCACTTCTAAATGCCCGACTGAATTTAATGTAAAAATTCATTTCATCAAATTCAGGGTCGTTCAGTTCGTCTGTATGAATTGTTCCAGTCTTCGCTCCGATATAGATGGTATTGAGCTGGGTAGGTTTCCAGACATAAAGAAGTTCTGCGGTGGTTACGCGATCTAATTCATCGACTTCCTCATAGAGATAGAGCTTAGGATTTCGCTTCAGGTAGTCATCGATAATGGTAAAACGGAAGAAAGATTCCTTGGCGAGATGATATATGAAGTGAGCTCCAAGATAGTTCTCTCTGAATAATTGGCCTCCATCAACTTCCAGTTGTCTGTAAATACTTTTGATGCCTATCTCAAATTTATCCGTGAGATGCCACCTCAACTCCGGTTTAAGTTCAATAATATTGCCAAGACGGTAGTTATCCGTGTCAATCTGCTTTCCGAATTTGCCCGAAAGAATAAAGCGGCCATTTTTCAGACCAGAACCTTCAAAACGAAACTCCAATTGATTTTCATCAAACTTCTTGCTGTTGCCGTCGATTTCGAGGCTGGTTTGAAGCACTCTTTTCGCGGTTCGGGTCCTGTTGCGATAGCCGATTCGCAGCCATGATTGATATAGTCCCCAGTGGTTAAGCCAAATTTCCCTGGTTTCGTTAATTAACTCACCAGACTGACTTTCCATCCTGAAAACATTTGCTGAAAGTCGAAATCGGACTTTCCCTTTGTCTTCGATATTGATGTAGTGATTCAGTCCCCCGCTCAATGCTGCCAGCCGTTGGTCAACACGTGGCATATAACCTAGATCAGCGCGAAAATCTTCACCAACGTCGAGGTAACGGGCTGTCAGGTATCCTTTACGGTGGTTAAATTTATATTTCAGATACAATGCATCATCACTATAGGTCTGATTGGGATCCGCCCGCAGAACCTGCTCATTAAAGGCCGTCTCTCCAGGGATTCCGCTATCCAGACTTTCACACTCATCCTCTCCATCGCAAAGCTCATTGACGATAGACTCAGGATATTCAGTACCGGAATAGACCCATTGTGCCCAGAATTCATTGGTACGGTTGATTTTCGTGTACACATCCGCTCCGGCAACTACATTGTAATAGTCATCATTATTGGTCCGTACAGTAGTAATAAGCCCAGCGGTCATTCCCGGGGTAAAGTCATACCTGCTCCGAAAAGCGCCTGATGAGTTATACGAGGTGAGGTCGACACGCTCTGAAGAGAGATTACCGGGTACGATCAGACTCAGTTCACTGTCATTGACTATAAAATTTCCCGTCGTCAAGTCGGATATAAGCCCGGCAACCTTTATTCCTGCATCCGGATTTTCGATATTACGTGTATAGACCAGATCAAAAGGGGTTCCAAAAGTTTCAGTTCCCCGTGTAAAAAAAGACCTTTTTTCAACATCCAGGGGAGTCCACGGATCATTAATACTCCAGTCAGTCAGATCAGCTTCCACTTCAAGAAAAGTAGGGTTTATGGTGGCCAGGAGTCCCAGTGATGGCGTGATCTTATATCCTACATCGAGACTGATTTCAGACTTAGCGGCTTTATCCCAGTCATTATCATCTGGGGGGTCTCGTGACCATTCGTTCAATAAAGTTAGGGACGGAATAACAGTTAATCTTTTTTTAGGAACAGTCTTTGATATTTTTACTTCTTGTACGGTGAGGGCAGCCAGATGATGGCGAATTTCTCGCGGGTAGTGACGTTTAAAGGCTAGAAGGCGTTTCTTTACAGCTTCATTTGGAATCTCAAGCTCAGACATAGGGATCCGCATCTCAACCGTGTACCCGTTGGGACCTTTTTTTGCCGCAGACTCCCAATCTGCGTCCCAGTCTCTAATACGGGTATCGTCTACACGGTTACGTATCCAATCACCTTGCACTCCGCTGGCGTTGACATAAAATTCATAGGTCGTCATCAACCGTCCGGATAAGTCGAGGGCAAAGCCAACATAGTCATCTAATTCAATATTGTCCCGGTCCCTTAAAGGGGCTTGGATTTTGTCGGGCTCCGGATCGTGAGCAACGAAACCGACGAGTATAGCTTCAGCAGTTCGGGCAATCCATACGTCGGTTTTGACCGGACTCGGTTCGAGCAGAGCGGGATAGGTTTCAAGTTTGATCTCGTAGTAAGTAGCTTCTTTCCAGAAAGGCTCGTTCAGCTCGCCATCAATGCTTACTTCACCTTCCAGTACAGGGACATTAAGAGGTTTTACCTGGAGGATTTCACGAAGATTGAGAACCGGTTCTACCTTCTCGCTATCATCATCGTCCTTGTTGAAGCAAACTGCATTACCAGCGATTGATAACACGACGAACAACGCGAAAGTACAACTCAAGTGTTTATAAAAAATCATCATGCGCAACCTACGCCTTCTAATCTAATGCTTGACGATGTAATTTTTAGATTCCATACACGCGCTGAAAGCTTTTTTGAAGTAGTCTATCTGCCCAACAGTTGCCTGTTGCTGGGCTTGGTCCTGCTGCTCCTCTGTTGTGTTTGGAGGAGTATCAGTTTCCCCCAGACGAGCCCAACCTTTCAAGTCACTCAGGTTGTCGGAAAAGCACATAATATCAGATTTGAGCCCCTTTGATGGACGCTGCGGCCCAGCCAGCAGCAGTGAACCAGTTAATCTGAAAATTATCGTTTGATGCCCCGTGCCCCGGCTCGAGTTGCATAGTCAGGCGGATCCCTGTTGCAGTCCACTTGCCGGTAAAAGTCAGATGATTGGGTTGCCTGGCGATCACACGCCATAGTCAACAGAGCTCCGAAGAAAACCAAGCTACTCAAGCAATGACTAAAGGGCAAACGGCGTAGACAATTCATATTGATATACATCCTGCTCATGAAATTAGGAAACATTTCACTTGGCGAACTTCGGTTTAATAGTTCATCCCCATGTTTATATTGTTCCTGAAAGTAACATCAATAATGTAAACATGATGGATCGTTCTCTAGTCTACTTTCACTAC
>JAUVON010000101.1 GCA_030599175.1 Desulfobulbaceae bacterium
CTCCGGGAAGTTCTGGGATTTCTTGAGCAGGAGGCTTTATACAACCGTATTCGTTTCGAACTCTCTTTTGCTGAAGATCTTCCTATGGTTTTCAGCGATCGGGGGCAGCTGCAGCAGATATTCCTGAATATTATCAATAACGCTATTGATGCCATTGGAAAGGATGGTTTGATCACGCTCTCCGCCGACCTTCATGATGAGGAGAATATAGATGTGAATATTCAGGATACAGGGCCGGGTATGTCTTCTGAAATTGTAAAACGCATATTCGATCCTTTTTTTACCACAAAAGAACTTGGCAAAGGAACCGGCCTTGGCCTGTCCATAACCTATGGTCTTGCTCAAAAATTAGGTGGAAATATTACAGTCGAGTCGAAAGTAGGTGAGGGGACAACTTTTACCGTACGTTTACCGATAAACGATACCCGCAAAGAGGGGAATTTCAATGAGTGAGATAAAGGTACTGATTGTTGATGATGAGGTTGAGTTTGCTGAGGCCTTGGCAGAACGTCTCGAACTGAGAGGATTCCAACTGGAAACTGCTGATTGCGGCAGGGATGGCCTGGCGGCATTAAGCACAGGTACCCTTCCTGATGTGATTCTTCTTGACCTGAAAATGCCGGATATGAGTGGCTTTGAGGTGCTGGTTGAAGTGAAAGAAAAACATCCCTCAATTGAGGTAATTATGCTTACAGGCCATGGAGCTGTTTCCGGGGGGATTGACAGCATGGAACGGGGAGCATTCGATTTTATCATGAAACCGGTTGATCTTGATGAGTTGATGGAGAAAATAAAGCTTGCCTATGACAAACGTAGTTCAACTGATTAGTTGTAAGTGCTATTACTCCATAAAAGCTGTAATAAAAAACAAGAAAATCTGGACTGCTATTAAACTCGACTGGTTGATGCCAGCAACAAGGCACTTATCCAGCGATACTAAAAAAATTTCCGACTTGTCGGGTTAGGAGGTTGTCCGAAAATGGAAAATAGATTACGGGATAGGCAGCTTGCTTCTTTGGGGAAATTACTGGCAGGGTACACCCATGAACTTAAAAATCATCTGGCAATTATTAACGAATCAAGTGGGTTAATGGATGATCTGCTCGAGATGTCTGAGGGAGGGGATGATAAACTCCACGAGAGATTCAAAAAGATAATTGTAACTATTGGTGAACGTATCTCCCAGGCAAATGCAATGGCCATGTATTTGAACAGGGTGGCCCACCGCATGGATCATCCCACATCGACTTTTAATGTAAATGATCTGTTGATAGAGGAACTTGCCCTTATGAATCGATTTGCGGCAATGAAACAAATTTCTTTTGAACAGGATCTACAGGAGGATATTCCTTCAGTTTATAACAACGCTTCATTATTGCAGTTTATTATATTTTCCCTGGTGAATGAGCTCCTTGAAATCCTTGAGAGCGGGTCTGCAATCCGTTTTGTTTCAGCTATGCAGGGGCAGGATATTGAAATCATAATAGAGTCCGATGGTGCCATCTCCAATGGTGATGAGTTGGTTGGCTCCGATCAAATGTTCCAGATTCTGGACTTTGCCGCTGGGAAAATGAATCTTGGTTTTAACCGGCAGGTTTCTGAGGGAGAATATCAGAAAATCTCTTTGATTCTGCCTGTTGGGTAAAAAGATATAAATGAATTTTGAGGAAACAAAGGGGAATAATTCTGCGCTGATTATGTGCCAATGCACAAAAGAACCGTTTAAATACAAAATCTTTATAACATATATGGTTGGTTCCCCAGGGTGACGAGGGGAACTTACTTTTATTGAAAACAAATAATTACAGGAGGGTGAATTATGAGGAACGTAAATGTCATTATCGTCGGTGGAGGTCCAGCTGGAGTTATTACCGCCCTAACCGCAAAAAGTGTATATCCTGATAAATCGGTTTGTGTCATTAAAGAAATTGGCGATGGAGTTATTCCCTGTTCTATCCCATATATGATGCAGACTCTATCAGATCCCAAGCAGAATGTCGCAGGAAATATGCCCCTGGAACAGGCGGGAATTGAGATCAAAGTAGGAAAGGTAGTTTCTTTTGATGCTGAAGCACAGACAGTTGCTTTGGAGGGTGGTGATATTCTGAGTTATGAAAAATTGGTTTTGGCAACCGGGACAGAAGTTGTTCTGCCGCCAATCCAGGGTATCGATTTAGATGGCGTTTACACCGTCCGCAAAAGTTTATCGGCTATGACTGTTTTACGGAAAAAAGTGCATGCTGCCAGAAATGTTGTAATTATTGGCGGTGGTTTTATCGGGGCAGAATTCGCTGATGAGTTGTCACAAATTGCAAATGTGAGTGTTCATCTGGTCGAACTTATGCCGAAACTTCTTTTCAATGCCTTTGATGATGAATTTTGCGATAATGTTTCGGAAATTCTCAGCAAACAGGGGGTTAGTCTCCATTTAAACAGTCGTGTGGCATCTATAGACGGTGATAAGGGAGTTAAATCTGTGACCCTCGACAGTGGAGAACAACTGCCCGCTGACCTGGTGTTGGTCAGTATTGGAGCCAGACCATCAAATGTGCTTGCTGAAGAGGCCGGTCTGTTGATCGCTGAAAATGGTTCCATCTGGGTGGACGATTATATGAGAACCAGCGTCGAAGATGTATTTGCTGTTGGTGACTGCGCCTTGAAACGTGATTTTTTCACCCGTAAGGCAGCACCTGTCTGGCTGGCCTCGACTGCTACTGCAGAGGCGAGAAACGCAGGTACAAATATTTACGGTATTCGCGTTTTGCATCAAATACAAGGGACAGTGGCAGCTTTTTCTACACAGATTGGTGGTTTTTCCCTGGCAAGTGCCGGGATGACGAGTCGATCCATTGAAAAAGAAGGTTTTCGCGTGGTTTCGGCCACCGCAGAAGCACCGGATCGACACCCTGGAATGCTTCCGGGAGCCAGCACAATGAAGGTAAAATTGTTCTTTTCCGATCGTTCAGGAATCATTCTTGGCGGTCAGGTATCCGGCGGTCCTTCAGTTGGAGAATTAATTAATGTTATTGCTCTGGCTATTCAGAAGAAGGTCACCGTGCGGGAGATGGATATGATGCAGATTGCCACTCATCCATTATTAACATCGGCGCCGACAGTGCATCCATTGATCAATGCCGCACATCAGGCCCTGGCCAAGCTGCGTGCGACTATAAAAGTATAGCTGTCTGGTGTGCCGAGACTGCTCACTGGATTTATAAAACATGGTTTAATAACAGCGTTGAACCCATGCTTGCACAAAAAAAACTAAGTCAGAATCTGTATAAATCTGTCCTCTTCAGAGATGTTGATGCCGAAGAGGTGGAACAGATTATCGCCGTTGCTCATTGGCTCGTTGTCAAGCAGGGGGATTACGTCTACCAGCAGGACGAAAATGACCGTCGTTTCTACCTGGTGGCAGATGGTGAAGTGGAACTGACGTTGAATGATGAGAGTGGTGGTCAGATCATTGTCAGTCATATTGGCCAGGGCGGCCATTTCGGTGAAACCGCCCTGTTGACTCACAGCAGTAACTGTCTTAATGCGAGAGCATTGACTGATCTTTCCCTTATCCGCTTCGACAGTGATACTTTTATCTCCGTGTTGCTTGCCAATAATTTTATCCAGCAGCAACTCAGCATAACCTTGGCCAACCGTTTGCGGGTTTCTTTTCACGATCATGCAAACGCCCTGGCCAAGGTAAACAATATTCATAAAAGCTCCAACCATAATCTGGATCCGACCTTTTTTTTAGGATCGCAACCCTCGGTGGCAGAAAATAAGCAGTCCCTTGCTGCAGGCAGTGAGACCCGACTGGCTGAATCCACCATTGCACGACAGAGTAGAAAGGCAGCCAGATTGTATAGCAATAACCTGAAACCAGTACTCCTCACAGGTGAGTCAGGAACTGGACGCCGTATGGTCGCTTATGAGGTTCATCGCGCCAGTACTTACAAGAACGGTCCTTATCTTGAATTAGATATCCGCACCATCGATCCTGCACATCTGGAAGTCGAACTTTTCGGTTTTGGGGGAGATTTTTCCGCGTTCTCGCAGATAGACCAACTCGGGATTTTAGAGCGGTTGAAAGGGGGAACTGTAGTTCTGTACAATGCCGAATATCTGGAACCCGATTTCCAGCGGCAGCTTGCAGGAATGATTAGAAAAGCCGACTTTATCAAGGATGCTCAACACCCCAGAATCCTTCTGATCTGCAAAGACAGACCACGGCAGCAGGACGGCCATAATCGGCTGCTGCCTTCTCTGTATACTTTGGTAGCTGACCAGCATTTCACTGTGGCTCCATTGCGAGAGCATCGTCGGGATATCCCACGGTTGATTCAATATTATCTCAAGCGTTACAGCCTGCAGTACAACAAGGTCATCAACCTGGTGGATGACCAGACTTTGGGCACATTCATGAACTACGACTGGCCAGGAAATTTGACTGAAATGGCCAGTGTAGTACAGCGAGCTGTTATTCTCGGCAAAAGCAACGAACCTCTAAATGATCAGATCCTTCTGGGAATACCCAAACCTGAAGGAAAGTGGGAATTTAACCTGCTGCGACTGTCAGGAATTCGAGCCTTTTTTTCCAGTCGGTTCTATCCAGTGCTGCCCAGGGCAGTGGTCGGTATTTTCTTTGTTCTTGTTCTGGTTGCTTTATTCTTTGGTCCAGTCACAGCCGAAAAGAATATTGGACTTACTCTCAGCTGGGTGGTGGGTTGGCCTCTGCTTATTTTTTCTTTCTTTTTCCTGGCTCGAACCTGGTGCAGTATCTGTGCGTTGTCAGTCCCCGGTTGGCTGGCTCAATTAGTGCTGAAGCCACAGCGACCGACCCCCCGGCTGATCAAACAGTATTCCGGATGGATATTGACCTGTCTCTGTATCTTCTTGTTTTGGGTGGAGATTGGCTGGAATGCTTACGATTCACCCAGACTCACCGCCTGGATTATATTTTCTATCACTCTGGGTTCGTTTTTTTTCAGCATGTTCTTCAAACGAAGGGTCTGGTGCCGTTATCTTTGTCCGCTGGGTGCAATCAACGCCTTGTTCTCCATGCCGTCCATTTTGGAACTGCGAGCCAATACACATATGTGCCTGAACCGCTGCACAGAACACTTCTGTTACACTGGCGGTGACAGCGCTGCCGGCTGTCCCATGTTCCGCCATCCTTCCCTGGTTGATAACAACCGGGATTGTATCCTTTGCGGTCAATGTGTCAAAAATTGCAAGCTGAACTCAATTCACCTTAATTTACGTCTGGCCCCCCAGGAGTTGTGGAATCAGCAGTCACCACGCCTGGAGGATTCCGTTCTTGTGGTCAGCCTGGCAGCCATTTTTTATCCATTTGCCATTAGCCAGAATTATCCCGGTGTTGTTTTGAGTTGGACTGGGATTATCCATGATACAGGCCTTCCCTATAGCACAGCCCTGACCTCAAGTATCTTCCTCTTTATATCCATTCTCATCTACCTGGTCGGCTATGCTATTATGTCTAAGATCATGGCGCGAACCACTGGCAACAACTGGAAGGCTACCGCGTCCATCTTCGGTTACGGCATGATTCCCCTTGTGCTTAGTGCTTTTATGGCAGTACATCTGGAAATTTTTATTAGTGGCCTCTGGCTGCTCGCAGCCAATCTGCAGGATATCGTTGGTTTAAGCGGGCATTACGCTTCAAGGCGATTAATGAGTCACGATGCCACCACTATTCTTAAACTTATCACCATCATCGGGGGTCTGATAGCCTCGCTATATGCCACTCAGCGTATTATCAAGCGTTTGCTTGGGGATCGTCAATATTCACAGAAGATGTTTGTGCTTCCTGCTTTATTGCTTTGTCTGTCTGCTATTGCGTACCTCCAGTTTGCATGACGGGTAGTTGAGTCAAATTCTCGGAAAATAGAAAAATCAGGGACACGATTCCGAATCAAAAAGACGATTCGGAATCGTGTCTCATAGTTCCTACATATTATTTTTATGATGGCGTCGTAAAAAGTCCGATCTCCTGCGTTGCAGGTTTTTCGGTGAGGCACCGGGTAGTTACAATAAACCTTGATATACTGGTTAGTTTTTCGTCAGTTCATGCAGGGTGCGCATTTTTTTGGCCTCAGCCTGTATCTTACCAAGACCCTGGGTCATCATAGCCCAGCCATACCAGTAGGCATAGTCTGGATTAACGTGGAACTGACCCTGATATGTTCGCATCCGGTGCTTCATATACAGCTCAAAAAGGGTCTGATCAATACTTGACAGTTTCCCTATATCGCCGCCGCCGGTTTGCATGAAATGGAGAAAATCGGGATACGCAAAAGCGTAGGCTTCAGGTTTCTCGATAATACCGTCTTTATAGAGTTCGGCCACAATTTCAATGGCCTGAGCCAAAACCCGATCAGCTTTCTGAAGCATCGAATCGCCCATTTCAAGTTGGGTCGTGGCATAGGTCTCGGAATGGCACTGGCTGCAGGTTTTAATCATTTTATCACGCTCTGTCTGCCATGCTTCTTCGGTCGTCCGAACCATATCAACCGAAGTAATCAGTGCCAGGCGATCTGTTGGTTCACCGGTGTCGGGGTTAAGTACTCCTAAAGCTTTAAGAATGGTTACCCTGTCAGCGGCCCACTGTTTATCTTCGGGTAGCGGCAGACGTACACCAAGAAATCCCCAGGCTGTACGGTTTTCATGGGTTCCATTGGGCAGATGACAGGTCTGGCAGGTCGGTACAGCAGCACCTTCGGGCAGGCGACCGGCCTCTTTGGCAAACCACCTGGTGCCGTGTTTTGCGCTACTCCACATTTCCCATTGCGGGTGGTCGTATCCCATGTGACACTGCTGACAGGCACGTGGATCCTGAGCCTCTTTCTTTGAAAAACTGTGCCGGGTATGACACTCATCGCAGGAGTTGGTCTGGTAACGATACCCTTTTTCGAGTTGCTCTTTTTTTTGGGCTTCAGTTTTGATACCCATATTATGACAACCTCCACAACCACGACCTCCTTCCATCAGTTCGTCGGGTTCAACGTGGGTAATTGGCATGGCATTAAGAGAGGTCCAGCCAAAGTTATGTTTACCTTTGGCAAATGAATCAAACTGTTCTTCATGACAATCTTGACAGACATGCTCATCCGGCAACTGCGCAAGTCTGGCATCTTCGGCGCTCATATGGCTGTCACCATGACAGTCAACACAGCTGACATCTTCTTCAGCATGTTTGCTGACTCGCCAGTCCGCCACCTGGCCCGGCGTACTTTTCTCATGGCAGCCGACACATGTATCAACGTCGTCCGCCAGCAGAGGTGTCACTGTAAAAGTCAATATAAAAACATTAGCAGCAACCAGTAGAAACCTATTTTTCCACAACTTTCTCTTCATCTCTTTCCTCTATCTGTTGAAAATTTATATGAAAGTCATGTGCTACCCTTCCGAAGCGCGACTACATTACTTTCGTGCTTCGTTGTGAAAGCATTTCATGAGTGTTAATGAGTATGTCCTTCTTTCTTTTCCTTTGATAATAAGGCTGGAAATCTATGGGTTGCAAATGCGGTATGGCAGCTAACACATGACTCATTCATTTCCGAAAAATAGAAATTTATCAGTTCCGGCTTTTTGTTTTTTGCGGCATGCTCAAGCATTCCTGCTAAATAGTGGAATCTCTGATCTCTTTCAATGAAGGCAGGTGGTAAGACTGCATGCAATTCCTTGATTTGGCTTTCAGTGAGGTTTTGTTTCATTATATAGCTATTGTTCATTTTTTTTGCGGTACTTTCTATCTCACCCCAATTTCCAGAATTGTATGCAGGGATTATAGACATCATTCCGCTTTCCAATGCCTGCATTTCTTCAGAAAGTAAATCACGCAAATCATGAGTAAGCGCTTCCACTCCTGGACTGTTTCCATGTTGTTCGTGGTTAGGTTTATCCTCTCCATAACTCGTTGTCGGTAATAAAACGGCTAACAGTGCGATGCAAATAAGGAATTTCATATGTTCTCCAGTTAAGAATATCCTGAGTAAGGACTATTTTTCTGTTTTCCACTGCCAAATCCCTGGGCCATAAGATTGACAGCTGACAGAGATAATAACAAACATACTACAAGGGTGGCATGAGATGCTATGCAATCTTGTTGCCTGACGTTTTCTTTTTCAATTTATAGGATTTTTCTTCCCTGCCGTGAATGTGTTTGGGTGTAAACACAAAAAAAACAGGGCACAAAGGCCCTGTCATTGTTCAAGTAATTGTCTTCAGGTATTGGAATGACCCGATACGTTATCTCATTATCTGCCGATCCGATTCTGAGCTGCAACTCCCTGGTTATCGGTTCCTGTAGAGGTCTCGTACCAGTTTAATGACCACCTTTTCCTGAACCGCCAGAGCTGCCACCACTGCCTGACCCTCCA
>JAUVON010000305.1 GCA_030599175.1 Desulfobulbaceae bacterium
AAAATGCACCAAATCTTCATGCTGGCCCTTGCCAAGCTGAGATGCGTAAAGACAGGAGGCTCAGGTGCTCGTTGTTTCCCAGCCTCCCCCTTTGGCCTTCCTGGTATTTCTTCTGAGTGACTGGTGGGAGGCCTGTGCCACTTCCGCAGCTGTGGGTGGGGGAGCCCCTGGGTAACACCAGGAGTGTTCCCCTTTTTACGGAAATCCGGACCGCAGACAATGAGGCGAGAAAGTGGTAAATCTTTGCTCACAATCGATATTTTCTTACCAATATTTCTCGCCTTTCCTTGAACTCTCTCAAGCTAAATATATAAAAACAAAAGAGATCTTTGATGCACCGAACAAGGCACGCTTTTTGTTTAACAAGTAGGCCAGAACATTCCAAATCATGGCTTTGATTGGGCAAGCATATATATCAAATGAACGTGGGATTGAAACGCTATTTGCGTTCAGTTGAGTTCTATTATCTAACTAATTTGATTATAGAATTTGTAGTCGTATTAATAGTAAGTCTTAAGAGTTGCTTTGGTAATATGAGATATCAAACGGTCATGAACTGAAAGACTGCACGTTCGTCAGTGTTTCGCTCGAGATACTCATGTATCTTTCCCATTACAATTTGAGAGCAAAACCGTTTCAGCTTTCTCCAGACCCCAAGTTTCTCTGGCTGGGCGATCAGCACAAAGAGGCGCTTGCTGCTCTGGAATATGGAATACGTAGCACCAAGGGACTCATCCTGCTCACGGGGGATGTCGGCACCGGCAAGACCACATTGGTAAATGCCATAATCAACCGGTGGAACCTCGACAGCGTCATCGCCTCCGTTTCTGATCCCCAAATGGAAATAATGGATTTCTACAATTTCCTTGCTCACTCATTCAGGATGGATAGGAGGTTCGAAAGTAAAGGTGATTTTTTAGTAAAGTTTAGCCACTTGGTATTCAATATATATAAACAAAATAAAAGGTTATTGCTGATAATTGATGAAGCACAGAGATTAAATCATGAATTGCTTGAGGAAATACGTCATTTATCAAATATAGAAACACAAAACACCAAGCTTCTGACTATTATTCTGGCAGGACAAAACGAATTAAACTCCATCTTGAGACAGGATATCAATCGGGCTGTGCGGCAAAGGATCTCCATCAATTATTATCTCAAACCTTTGAGTAAAAACGACACCAGAGAATATATCAGACACCGTCTCAACATTGCCGGCACAGAGAAGAAGATCTTCAAAGCAGATACCCTGCCTGCAGTTATGTCCTTTTCGAAAGGCTACCCACGTCTGATAAATAGCATATGCGATCAGGCGCTGCTGACGGGCTATGTTAAAGGTGTGAGGCAAATCGATGCAAAGATTATAAGAGAGTGCGCAGAAGAGCTCCGTTTGCCAACCGAAGAAGAACAGGTACCTTCGAAAATACCGAAATGGGTGGCAAAGAGAGGAACCAATAACATTGCCGTAGCGAGACAGGACATCAAAAGAAGCTTCGCCTATGTTGTTTTGTCTGTGCTGCTGTTACTACTCTTCGGATATTTCTTTTACTCGGGAGGCCACATTACGATTCTCAATAAATGGTCACAGACAAAAACAGACCCACACATGGTGAAGGTTGAAAAAAGCAAGAATACCCAGGCTCAGGGTACGGAAAAATCTGCCGACACTGAGATCTATGAGACCAAGCTCAGGAACAGTCCAATAGAGCAAGGAGGAAAAGCAGAATCCGCTTTGGGATATGTAAGACGACCAATTGCAGTGGCCGAAAACGTCATTGCCAGCTCGAGCAGAGATGGCAGTCGACGAACACCTGTGGTCGAATCCAAGCGGTTCTCGTTCTTACAAAATCGTAAAGTCATCATATATTTTGGCTTTAACTCAAATCAGCTTTCGAATGTTGCTCTGGAAAACCTCGAGCAGCTTGCTGCTGCTCTTATGCAGAGACCTGAGATCAGGATAATAATCAAAGGCTTCACTGATCAGTACGGGATATACAGTTACAACAAGATGCTCTCCGAATCTCGGGCAAATATTGTAAAGGGTTATCTCATCGGCAAGAGCATTGAACCCTTAAGAATTAAGACACTCGGGATAGGTCCGGCTGAGTCAGGCGGGACGAATACGGCGGCAAGATTGGCTCGTCGGGTTGAAATTGAATTGGATACCACTACTCAGGAGAGGTAATTCGAACTTGTTGGTGCTCCTACAACCAGAAATCTCATTTGCATGGACAGAGATAGGTGGTGACAAATGAAAGAGAACAAGATCAAAAAAACAATTCTAGGTGCGGTGTTTACAGCTTTCATTCTGAGCTTGGGTATGGGCGGCTCTAGAGTGCCCGTGGTTTGCGCTGCCACGGCGAGTAAAGTTAGCAGTCCGGCAGGAGAAGTCCCCCAGGCGGAGTTAGAGCAAGCGGAACTAGACATTGTTTTTGTCCTTGATAACTCGGGGAGCATGCGGAACAACGACCCCAATTTCATTACCAAAGAGGTTGTAACCAATTTTTTAGGTGGCCTCGGAGAAAGATCACGTCTGGGCATGGTCATTTTTGATGAAACTGCAAACCTCGTCGAACCGCTTACATCACTAGATAATGCTGAGGTGCGGGCCCGGTTTCTCGAAAGTCTGGATGTGATTAATTTCAAAGGCAAGTTTACCAATAGCCCGGCAGGAATCGAAAGAGCAATTTATGAACTCAAAACCAACGGCCGACAAGATACCAAGAAAATTATAGTTTTCTTGACCGACGGCATCGTGGATACGGGAAACAAGAGCCAGGATCTAGAAAAGGAAAATTGGCTGAAGGAGGACCTTACCCGGGAAAGCAAAAACGCGGGTATTCGTATTTTTGGTATCGCCTTTACTGACAATGCCGATTTCCGCCTGATCCAGACACTGGCGGTCAGGACGGATGGTGAGTATTTCAGGGTATTCGAGGTAGCTGACCTTCAAGAGGTCTTTACCAAGATCAAGCGAATTATCGCCGAACCATCCGCCCAAGAAACACTTGTGTCCACCGCGGAAACGAAACGTGTAACACCCCTAGAACGAAAGGAGGCATCGGTAAAACAGCGCCACGTAGTACCCGAGATGCCCAGAAAGCAAAAGAGTTCGCTTGTGTTGATCCTCTCTGGAATCGTAGTTTTGTTGGCATTAATCGTACTGCTGCAGGTGGTGAGAAAAAGAAAGACCAACGTCGCACAGCCTGCCATGGACCAGAGGACGGGTGCTAAGATTTTGCCTGCAGAACCTCGTCTGCCTCAAGCAGTCTTGATTGACGTCGGAAAGGCTATTTCAACAGAATCCTTAACGTTGCCTTTGAACAAAGATACCCTGAGAATTGGCCGTGATATCGGCAACGATGTCGTAATAGCCAGGAAGACCATTTCCAGCTTTCATGCAACGATCGAATACAAAGATGGCTATTTCTATTTGGAGGATCTTAGGAGTACAAACGGCACACGCTTAAACGATGGCAAGCTAAGTCATAATGAACCTGTGAGGCTGAAAAGCGGAGACAAAATCGATTTTT
This sequence comes from Desulfobulbaceae bacterium, assembly GCA_030599175.1. Taxonomy (GTDB): domain Bacteria; phylum Desulfobacterota; class Desulfobulbia; order Desulfobulbales; family Desulfocapsaceae; genus Desulfomarina. Next base: position 3,537 of record JAUVON010000305.1, read on the forward strand.
CCATCCATGAATTCAGATTTCTCATTCCCGATCAGACACCCCTTGGTGAAACAGTAATGGTGGCAAAAATGTCGTAGGTTGAAAATATGCGGGCTATAAAAAACCCCCACTGGCTAGGGCCAATAACCAATGGGGGTTAGAGTCCAAAGTAGGTATCAGACAAGGAGGTTGTCTGCCTTCAATTGCTTGAATTATCCTACTTATCTAGTAGATAATCACGCGACTGCCCATGTCAAGGGGA
>JAUVON010000243.1 GCA_030599175.1 Desulfobulbaceae bacterium
GCGAATATCTTTCACATAATTGGAAGTAACGCTGCCATTGATTGTTCTTACTATAATCTCCGCGTAGTTTGGCCTTGTTGACTCAGGGTTTCGACCAAGGTACCATCGGTCACATCCCTTACCGACGACTGATACCATGCTAAGCAGACGTTGACCCGGATTGCCATTTTCGTCTGTATAGGGACTGAGTTTCCGGATTATATCTTCTACTTTAGCGGCAACTTCGTCGGTCTGATCAATGTTAGCACCTTCCGGCAGCCAGACCTCCACGGCAAACTGGTCTCTCAGGTCCTGAGGAAAGAACTCTGATCCAACCGGGAGCAACAGCACGAGGAACAACAGGCCGAATGAAACACCCAGGACAACAAACCTTGCCTTGATGCTGATACGTGCAATATTCGGGTATAAATCAGCAAATCTGCCTTTTTTCTTTTTATTAACAGGTTCATGTGCCGTTTTTTTATCGCCTTTTACAATTTTCCGTTTAATCCACTGAGCGAGTTGAATAACAGGTGACATGGACTGGTTGGGATCTTTGGGCGGCCTGATAAACCAGTAGGCGAGTAAGACACAGAATGTCATTGCCAGTATATAGCTGAAGGCCAGGGTAACCGTAAGAGTGACAGGGAGGCTGTATATGTACTCGTAAGTTGAGCCCTGCAGGCCAATAAGCATGGGATAGAAGGCGGCAATTGTGGTTCCGGTTGCAATAAGTATGGGAAATGCGAGCTGGTTGGCGCCACTAAGAGCCGCGTCGAAAGGTGACATCCCCTCAGACTGAAGTCTGCGTGTCTGGTCACAGATCTGTACAGCGTTATCCACTAACATGCCAAGGGCTATAATCATTGCTGCCAGTGACATCTGCTCCATCTGTACACCAAAGACAGTGATTATGGCAAGTGACCCGATTATGACGAGGGGAATATTTGCTCCCATCACTGCAGCAGACCGGAATCCAACCATCAGATACACTACCACTACGACAAGGACTACTGCAGCAACTACGTTCACAATGAATTCATTAATCTTGCGAGTAACGGTTGCTGATTGGTCTGTGATGTAGGAGACAGCAATATCAGGCGGAAGGACCTTTTGTTCAATCGTTAACTTATGTACTACCTCTTTCGCTTCTGTGCAAACATCAACGATGTTTGAACCTTTTTTCATTGTGTAGGCCACTATGATGCAGGTCTCTGCTGTATGAGGGTCACTGTAGCGAGTAATCACTGCAGGCGGGTCCTGATATCCACGAACTACCTCCAGATTTAAATCATTCAGATATACCGGGGAGCGAGCCTTCTCATCACCGATGGCACCAACGATGATGGACTTTAACTCTCTCGTGGCATTAATATCTCCGCTGGGTTTTACGGTAAACCGTCCTATATCAGTATCGATTATACCACCGGGAGCAACTACGTTACGACGTGAAACCAATTCTTCCAGTTGACTGGTTGTCAGCGACAATTGAGTCCATGTGCCCAGGTCGGTCTCAATGTAAAGAGCTTCTTCCTGCACGCCTGTGCGCACTACCTTGGCGACACCGGTAAGGAGTTTTATCTCATCTTTTAACCTCTCTGAAAAGATGTCAAGATCACGATGAGTGTAGCGGTTTTCAGGTTTGATTACGTTATCACCAGGCAGTGGTACCTGGTAAAGAGACATGAGCATGATGTTCGTATCTCCGAAGTCATCTATTACAACCGGCTTGATCTCGGGTTCAGGCATGGGAACACGATTAACACGTGAGCGTACCTTGTCCCACATCTGTTCTACAGCATCTCCCGGTGTGGGCCTGTCAAGCTCAACGTACACCGCAGACCTTCCCATGGATGTTTCGGAACGTACCCATCTGATACCATCCAGGGTATTGACCTCTTCCTCAAGAGGCGCCGTAATCAATTCCTCTATTTTTTCTGCTGATGTACCGGGCCAGTTTGTCAGTACCTGGCATGTACGCACCGTATACTCAGGGTCTTCTCGACGCGGCATGGAGAGGTAGCTCAATACACCCCACAACATCAGCAATGCCACTAGAGCGACTACGATGGTTTTAAACTTGAGTGAAAATGCTGAAAGGCTCATGGCTTGAGCTCCGCAATCTTGATTACCCGAATAGATTCATCGTGCTGAAGAAAGTGTATATGATCTGTGATAATCTGTGACCCTGTGGTCACCAGGTCGGTATCGCCAGGGTCAAGTGCTTCAATTCTAAACAACTCACCTACGTTGCTTAAGATTTTCACCTTGACCTTTTTAGCCTTACCTTCAATTGCCACAAATACCTCACCCATTTTATCATCAATTGGTTTGATAGCATTCATCGGGAGATAAAGACCGGGTTCCGGGGCAGTTTTTCCCAGTAGGACCCTTACAAGCTGACCGGGACGAAGGAGCCACTCTCTTCGTGCCACCAGGACCTGTTCACCATCCCTGAAATTATCAGGAACATCCATGGCAATCAGGGTACCGGGGGTAAGTTTGCCGATATCTTCAAGTTCGCGCATGAGGTAGAGGCCCTGTAGGTTTATGCGATGATCTCCGGGAGTGACGGTATACTTCCTGAGAGTAATGAGGGGCCTTTCTGAATCTATATCATCATCAGGTTTGTGGTCGGGATCTCCCCAGACGTAGTAATTATCACCGTCCCTGTGGAGGGCCCGGTTTTCCTCCACGAAAAACGGGCTGTCATCAGGACCGGCTTTCATCCTCTGTAGATACATGTAATCTGTAATACGAGGGTATTTAAGAAGGGGGTCTCCCGGTGTAAGAGCTCCAATATTCTGCAGGTTTCGTGTAATGATGGAAACTCGAAAGGTTCTGGTTTCAGGATCTGCAACGGTGGACTTCTCATACACTCTCCCAATTACGGGGTTTTCATCACCTGGCAGGTAGAGGCGTACATGATCACGCAGTTTCAGGTTCTCGGCTGTCTGCGCCGAGACGGAGATATCCACCTTGATAGGGTCCATCATAACGAGATGTGCTACCGGTTTACCCACCTGTACATATCCGCCGGCTTCTATAAATACTTCAGAGACCTCGCCCGGAAAGGGAGCATGGAGGGTGCATCTATCAAGGTCGTAATCTGCCTGCTCGAACTGCGCCTCACTGGAATCACGGTCTGCGGTGGCACGAATGAAATCCACCTCAGAAATTGCCTTCTTATCCCATGCCTGTTTTTTCCTCACATATTCAGCCTGTGCGCGTTCCTGTTCAGCAAGAGCAGCCTTCAATCTTATCTGGTTATGACGTTTATCAATGCGAGCCATAACATCTCCGGGAATATGTACTTTACCGTCCTCCTCCCAGCGTCCTTCAAGGTTAGTGCCCATTTCCACGATCCATTCTACACGTCCGCTGACCTCGAATGAAATATCCTGCTCCTTCCAGGACATTACGGAACCCGTCAACTGTAACGGTTTGACAGGATTAAGCTCACGTAATTCGAGTGCAGTGACTGGTCGAGGATTAGGCTCAAGGATAGTGTCTTGCTTTCCGCAGCCTGTAAACATGGATATACCTACGGAGAGAATGATTACAAAAATGGTTCTCAGAATAATTTTTGCAGAATTACAACTTTGGTAAGAAAATATACATAACCTGGTTTTGTTATTCATAATACTTCTGCCTTAAATTTGAAAGTTTATGTTTATATATTTTGTTAAGCTATTTAGCCTGTGCATGCTGTACAGATTCAGGCGCCCATCCACCACCCAATGATCTATAGATACTGATAAGATTCTGGATTACCAGCCCTTCGCTCTCTGCAAATTGATCTTCCTGTTCAAACTGAAACCGTTCCATTTCCTGGACGTTTTGAAAATCGGTCAGGCCGTTCATGTAGAGCGTTCTAACCAGTTCAGTCGACTTTCTTGCTGCCATAACTGACCGTTCCAGCGCTTCCCGTCGAATATCTTCCTGAATATATGATACCATAGCATTTTCTACATCTTCGAGTGCATTGAGTACGGTTTGTTCATAACGAACCAATGCCTGCTCAGTACGTGCATCCTCAGCCCTGATCTTGTTCCTGACTCTCCCACCATCAAAAATATTCCAGGTAAACGAAGGACCAAAACTATGCATCCTGCTCTTACTATAGTCAAAGACATCACTAAAATCGTTTGCCGCAATTTCAAAGGTACCGAATAGTGAAAAACTTGGATACAAGTCAGCTTTAGCCACGCCAATCAAGGCTGTCTGTGCGGCAAGTTCACGTTCGGCCTGACGAATATCCGGACGTTGTCTCAGGAGCTCTACCGGTAAGCCGACCGTAATATGCTCCAATGTTTCCGGAATGGAAGCCTGTTTTTCTAACTCTTCATGAAGAGTACCAGGATGTTCACCAAGCAGGACTCCCAGACGATTGATTGTCTGGACCAGTAGCATTTTCAGGGTAGGGAGAGTAGATTCTGTTCTGGCAAGATTTAATCCTGCCTGTTGGACATCAAGCATAGGCGCTAATCCGGCATCAAAACGATCCTTTGTTAACTGAAGCGATTTGCGCTGTGTTTCTATGTTGCCACGCACGTACTTGATACGGTCCTGGAGAGCACGCACTTCGATGTAATTAGTGGAGACATCGGCATACAGCACAACTAGTACATCACGGTAATCCTCTACAGTAGCCGCAAGGCTGGCATCAGCAGATTCTATAGAACGGTCAATCCTTCCCCAAAAGTCAATTTCCCATGAACCTTCCCCTCCGAATTTGAAGAACTCGTCTGTTCTAGACTTCTGTGTGGTGGGGGAGAGAAATGTATGGGGAGAACGTCTTCTTCTTGCGTCTCCGGTACTGTTTAAATCCGGAAATCGTTCGCC
>JAUVON010000135.1 GCA_030599175.1 Desulfobulbaceae bacterium
GGCTGCACGTTTCTACTCCTGGATGAACCTTCCATGGGGCTTGCACCGGTATTGAAGTATGAGCTCTTCCGTACCCTGAAACGGTTGAATGAGGATGGAATGACTATTCTCCTAATCGAACAGAATGCAAGCCTTGCACTGAATCTTGCCAATAGAGGCTATGTTCTTGATACCGGAGAAGTTGCTGCAGAGGGAACTTCGGAAGAGTTGCTCAATAATCCGGAAGTGAAAAAAGCCTATCTGGGTGGTTGATATTTCAGCCAGAACTTGTAATTGAAACGATTCAATGAGGCATGGAAACATGATTCTTGCGGGAGATATCGGCGGTACCAAGACCGTCCTGGCGTTGTTTTCCAGAGAAGATGGCGTGGCCGGCGGAGCTGTTCATGAAACCCGCTTTGAGAGCGACAAATTCAGCTCTCTGGAGGCTGTCATTGTTGAATTTCTGCGCGAAACAAAGGCCAGGCCTGTGGCCGCCAGTTTCGGCGTTGCCGGGCCTGTGAAGGACGGGCAGGCGCAAATAACCAACCTGCCCTGGACTATCAGTGCTGAAACCATCAGCAGTTCGTTCGACATAAAAGACGTATTTCTGCTCAATGATCTGGAATCTATAGCCACCGCAATCCCTTATATGGGAGCAGACGAACTCCATACCCTTAATCAGGGTACTGTTGCAGCTGAGGCTAATATCGTTGTCGTTGCCCCTGGCACAGGGCTGGGGGTCGCGTTTCTTGTCTGGATCGGCACCGGCTATAAGGCATGTGCCAGCGAGGGGGGCCACACAGCATTTTCTCCACGCAACATGCAGGAGATGGAGCTGCTGAAATATTTGCAGTGTCGCTATGACCACGTCAGTTTCGAACGTATCTGTTCCGGCAGCCAGCTGCCGAATATCTACGATTTCTTCAAGGAACAGGGCGGTTATACGGAACCCGCCTGGTTAACTGCAGCGCTTGAGCAGGCATCTGACCGCACCCCTGTTATCGTACAGGCAGCCCTTGAAGAGAAGGCGGATATCTGTGAAGCGACCCTGGATATTTTTGTCCATACCCTGGGAACAGTGATCGGTAATATGGTCGTCACCCTGCTGCCAAAAGGCGGGATTTATCTTGGCGGCGGCATTCCACCCCGTATTCTTACTCGCCTTCAGCAGCCGGATTTTCTCAGCGCCATTTCTGACAAGGGACGATTTTCAGGGCTCAGTTCCACCATGCCCGTGCATGTGATCATGGATCCGAAGTCAGCGCTGCATGGCGCAGCACGGTTTGGTCTGAATTCAATCAAAAGCAGTTGATCTTTGTGGCATGCCTTTCCGAATTCCTTCTCTTTGGGATAGAACACGACTTTCATATAAAGGGTAAAGACTGATGCTGAATGTATTAAAAAATGAAAAAGTAATTTTTATTTCATTTATTGCTCTACTGATTCTTACCCCTTTTGAACACCAAATTCTGCATGCCTCCTTATTCAATACCCTGGCCCTGTTTTTTATTTTTGGTGTCATTATGTATTCAGCCGTTAATGTGGCCCATCATGCTGAAATGCTGGCAGAAAAATATGGTGAGCCCTATGGAACAATGATCCTGACCACGTCTGCGGTGATTGTTGAAGTGCTGATGATCGGGATTATGATGACTCATTCAGAGAATATCAACCTGGCCCGGGATACGATTGTTGCTGCAGTTCTGCTGGATATTAACGGATTGCTTGGACTCGCTGCCATCATAGGTGGGATCAAGCATGGTGAGCAGGACTATAATTTTGATTCCACCAATTCCTATATTGCAATGATAATTGTTGCAATGGGCATTGCCATGGTCTTGCCGATGTTTGTGCCGGCAGGGATGCATGAAACGTATTTGATATTCCTGGCGGTGATGTTTATTTTCATGTTCGTTATTTTTACCCGCATACAGATTAAGGAGCATAGTTACTTCTTCCAGTATGATTATAAAATTGGAGTTAAGGAAGAGTTAAAAACCCATGGCCGGATTAATGGCATCTACCACATCTGCTTTTTGATCGCTACTATCGTACTGATAGGTTTTCTTTCTGAGTTAATGTCTGTCTTTATGGCTGAAAGTCTGCGCAGCAGTGGATTGCCTCTGGCATTAGGTGCTCTTGCCGTTGCAGTTATTTCTGCTAGTCCTGAACTTCTCACTGCAGTTAAAAGTGCAGCAGCCAACCGAATGCAGACAGTAATAAACATTGCTCTGGGGGCCTCTTTATCGACAGTGCTGTTAACTATCCCGGCCATGATCGTTCTGGCCCTGGTTACCCATCATGAAATTAATTTTGTTTTAAGTCCGGTGCAGCTGGTTTTATTGCTAATCACCTTTCTGGCCTCCATCGTACACTTTGCCGACGGCCAGTCCAATGTACTTGAAGGTGCTATTCACTTTATTATTTTCATTGTGTTTATTTTCTTCACCTTTACCGGCCTGATAGGTTAGCGGTTGTCCAGTAACAGTTCTTTGGTTTGTTTTGTCCCTCAAGGGGGTTATTTTTTTAATGACACTGGGATACCGGGTTTGTTATCCTTTTATGGTGTCGTAAAAACATCTTCAGGTGTGTGCTGTAGAATTATATAAAGGAGCAGCAAATGAATCAGGTCAATAGATATGATGTTGTCGTTCTCGGTGGTGGTCCGGGCGGATATACTGCGGCTTTCAGGGCTGCTGATCTTGGACTGTCCGTCTGTCTTGTGGAAAAACAGGAACGGCTTGGCGGTGTATGCTTAAACGTCGGCTGTATCCCGTCAAAAACATTACTGCATGGTGCTGCAGTGATCGAAGAGGCTGCAGAGGCTAGTGAATATGGTATCACCTTTGATCCTCCGGAAATTGATATTGCTGCATTGCTCGGCAAAAAAGAGAGTGTTATTGAGCAGCTTACCACCGGACTTGCAGGATTGTGCAAGGCTAGGAAAATTACCCGGTTAGTTGGAAAGGGTGTGTTTACAGATAAATCAACTCTCACCGTCAGTGGAGTTGATGGAGAAACAGAGGTGCAATTTGCTGATGCTATTATCGCCACAGGCTCTTCTCCTTTTATTTTGCCCGGGATCCCGGATGACCCTCGTATTTGGGATTCAAGTGATGCACTTGAACTGAAAACAGTGCCAGAAAAATTTCTGATCATCGGTGGTGGCATTATTGGACTGGAAATGGCCCAGATCTACAGTGCCCTTGGTTCGAAAATTACCATCGTGGAGATGCTGAATCATATAATTCCTCCCGCTGATAAGGATCTTGTCCAGCCTCTGTTTTTGAAATTGAAGAAGAAATATCGAATTCTGACCAAGACAAAAGTGACTGATATTCAGGCGACAGAGGGTGGTATAAAAGCCAGCTTTGAGGGAGCCAAGGGTGTTTCTGAACAGGAAGAATTTGATGCCGTTCTGGTTGCAGTTGGCAGACGTCCCAATAGTGCCGATATGGGGTTTGAAAATATTGGTTTGCAGATAAATGAGCAGGGCTTTCTTGAAGCAAATGAGCGGCAGGAAACATCGGTCGCCCACTTCTATGGTATTGGTGATGTGGTTGGTGAACCGATGCTGGCCCACAAGGCGACCCATGAGGCAAAGGTGGCAGCAGAAAATATAGCCGGACATAATGTTGCCTTTAATCCGATGACCATTCCTTCTGTGGCTTATACAAAGCCGGAGGTAGCATGGATGGGAGTGACAGAAAAAGAGGCTAAAGAAAAGAAAATTGACTTCTTAAAAGGAAAATTCCCCTGGGGTGCAAGTGGTCGGGCCCTGAGTGCCGGTGCTTCAGCAGGAGTGACGAAAGCACTATTTGATAAAGAGACAGGAAGGCTTATCGGTGCCGGGATCTGCGGCTTAAACGCCGGCGAACTTATTCATGAAGCGGTTCTTGCCCTGGAGATGGGGGCCAATGCCGAGGATATAAGCAAAACCGTTCATGCCCATCCCACCCTCGCTGAGACGTTTGCATTTGCGGCTGAGATTGTCGATGGTTCAATTACCGATATTCTTCCTCCCAAAAAGAGGAAAAAATAATCTTTGTTCTGGGAGATGTACGTTCTATAACGAAACATGGAGGTCACCTTGAAAAAGTTCTTTAAGTTCCTTCTTCTTGCAGGCCTGGTTATTTGCAGTTTGGTGTTGGCTCTGCTTGCCTACCTGCACTTTGGGAATCTTGACCCCTTTCGAGGAAAGATTGAATCTCTTGTTTCCGAAGCTACAGGACGAAAACTTTCCATTGACGGCCATATCGATATCAATCTGTTCCCTGACCCGGAAGTGATTGTAAATAATGTGTCACTGGCAAATGCTGAATGGGGTTCGGAACCGGCAATGATAAAGGTTGGCCATGCTGACGCCTCCATCAACTTTATGTCGATTTTCTCTGATCTTTTTATCGTGCGGCAGGTCAATGTAAACGATGTCAGCGTTCTGCTGGAGCAAAATGAACAGGCTGTCAGTAACTGGGTGATGGGCGGTAAAGATGTGATAAAAGAAGGAGAAGCATTGCCCGATCCACCTGAAAATGATACACAGTCCGGGAAAACATCAGATAATATTGTACAGCTCCCTCTTATGGTGGATATGGCTGTACTGTCCGGTATAGTTGTTAAGGTTCGCTCGCCGGAGCAACCGGAGAAGACATATACTATTGAAGAACTCAGTCTGAAACCAGATGAAACCGGTAATCTCTTATTGACCACCAGGGGTGATCTGGATGGACTCCCTCTGGCACTTGATGGACAAATCAGTACAGGTGAATCCGTCAAACTTCACGAAGCTGTCAGCCTGGATTTGGCAGGGAACCTCGGTGATGTTCAGCTGAAAGTACAAGTTGCAACCAGTCGTTTGTCTGCTCTGGCCGATCTCAACGGTCAAATCAATGTAACTGTGGATGATATACAGCAGGCCCTGAAGAAGGCAAAAATTGAATCACCTGTTGAAGGGACATTAATTGCTGATATTACTGCTGAACAAAAGAGTGCTGATTCCGATCTGGCAGTAAGGGTGAACGGTAAATTAGGTACCATTGCAGTGGATGGTGACGCCATATTCATTAAAAAATCTTTGAGCAAAGCAAACGTAAAACTGTCGGTTGAAGATCTTGAGAAAATAGTTGCTCTACTTGATCTCGATATGGCTTTCAGCGGCCCCTTAACAGCCAATCTTGCATTGACCCAAGAACCTGATAAATCCAGTGAGCTTAAAATGGATGTAAAAGCCGACGGCATCTCGGCAGCTATTCTTGCAACACTTCTTGATGGTTCACTCACAGAGGCCAAGATAAATCTCGATGTCACCGATATAAATAAGACACTGAAATTGGTCAAAGTTGAAATCCCACTCAATGGGCCTCTTACGGCATCCACTACTATCAGCAAAGATGGCGAAACATATAAGGCGAAGCTGGATGCTAAGGTCGATGGCTTAACCGCGGGCGTAAATGCAACTCGTACCGGCAATCATACTGACCTGATCACCAGTTTCGGGCCGCTTGACCGTGCAGGTGAAATTTTTGAAGTTGAAGGTGTAACTGCCAATATGCTCAAATTGCAGGTGAGTCTTGATCAATTAGAAGAAAAAGATATCGAAGTGAAAGATCTTCAGATGGAGATCGGTGAGAATCGCCTTAAAGCAAATGGCCGCCTAAACCTTGCCGGAGAATCCGCCATCAAGGTGAGTTTTTCCAGTACTGATTTAAGTACCTTGCTTGACACCTTGCCCGTCACGGATCTCAGTGGTGATATATCGGCTGAGTATTCTGCAGAAAAAGTTGTACTATCACCACTTGCAATCACCTTTGGAAAAAGTGATTTATATGGTGACTTCACTATGTTAGTGGGGGAAAAACGCGATATAAAAGCAACATTGACCTCGAAGGTTCTAGATCTCAGGCCATTCTCCTCCGGTACCTCCACTTCGTCTGAAGATGCGGAAGTTACAGAAACAACAGAAGCTGGAAAACCGGCAGTAGAGACCGATGAAGAAAAAAGTCGTTATCTGTTTAAGGAAGAGCCATTGAAACTTGATCAGCTTCAGGCGATAGAGGCCGACATCAAGCTCTCTGTTGGTCATTTTTACTCCGGGCAAATAGAATTTAAAGACTGGATTTTGGATGGCTCATTGCATGATGGTAATGTCAAGGCAAAAACCAAGCTGACATCCGCTTCCAAAGGCCACGCAGCTATCAGATTGGATCTGCAGACCCGGGAAAATACTGCGACTATTGACACGCTGATGAGTTTGAACGGTTTCGGTTTATATATGTTGTCTAAAGGCATCAGTAAAGACGAAGTTCCTGCAACCAGTGTCACCCTGGAGTTAAAAACAACCGGCAAATCACCCCGTGAGCTTGCCTCAGTAGCCAATGGTAGAATATTACTCACCCAGGGACCGGGAAAAATTAACAGCTCTGTCGCCAGTATGTTCACCAATGACATAATTGCTCAGTTATTGAGTGCCTTGAATCCCTTCGACGATGACGAGGAAATTTCTCAGTATGATTGTACTGTCCTCTCTATTAACATTGTTGATGGACAAGCTGATATCGACGGGTTGCTGACACAAAGTGAAAAGTTAATGATTGTGGGTGGTGGTCATATCGACCTGAAGACAGAGGAACTTAAAATCGAATTCAACACCAAGCCGCGATCCGGAGTTGGTGTTAGTGCAGGTATGTTTGTAACACCATTTATCAAAGTTACCGGCACGCTGGCAGAACCGGGCATTGGTCTTGATAAGAAAGGCTCATTACTTACCGGTGGTGCCGCAGTTGCTACCGGTGGCTTATCTCTCCTCTATAAAGGTATCTTTGATCGTGTTACAGCCGAAGGGGATCACTGTGAAGAAACTCTTGGCGAGGTTGATGAACATGCTAATTATACCTTTTAAATAAACCTGAAATGCAGGGTGTACTGTTTTTTCTGAATAAGGGGGAATCCCGGTTACATTATTTTCATGCTTCGTTGTGAAATTCATTTCATGGGTGTCAGTTGGGATTTTTTCCTGGCTTTACGATATAATTTTTCAGCCTCGTAAGAACTTCTTACAAAGGGGCCGGACACTGTGTTTATTATCCTTTGCAATAACGTATGGTTCAGTCTTCTCATGATCAATAATGTATACAGTTTTGACTCTCAAGGTCATCGTGGGGCACGTGGCTTGTTGCCTGAAAACAGTCTCGCCTCCTTCGCCAGGGCTATGTCGATCGGCGTCACTACCCTTGAACTTGATGTCAA
>JAUVON010000155.1 GCA_030599175.1 Desulfobulbaceae bacterium
ATCCCTGGGCCATAAGATTGACAGCTGACAGAGATAATAACAAACATACTACAAGAGTGGCATGAGATGCTATGCAATCTTGTTGCCTGACGTTTTCTTTTTCAATTCATAGGACTTTTCTTCCCTGCCGTGAATGTGTTTGGGTGTAAACACAAAAAAACAGGGCACAAAGGCCCTGTCATTTTTCAAGTAATTATCTTCAGGTATTGGAATGACCCGATACGTTATCTCATTATCTGCCGGTTTGATCCTGAGCGGCATCTCCCTGGTTATCGGTTCCTGTAGAGGTCTCGTACCAGTTTAATGACCACCTTTTCCTGAACCGCCAGAGCTGCCACCACTGCCTGACCCTCCAGATCCCCCTGAACTCCCTCCTCCACTACTTCCACTGCCTCCAGAACCGCCTGAATTTTCAGAACCACCTGACCCTTCAGATCCTCCGGAATTACCGCCACCACTTCCACCAGAACTACCAGAACCACCTGAATTACCTGAGTTATCGGAACCTCCAGAGGAATTATCATTGCCGGATCCCTCGCTGCCGGTTCCTTCGTTGCCGGCATTAGATCCTGACCTGTCCCCGGAACCCTGCGTGCCACCAAATCCTCTGCCTTCTGTGCCATGACCTTCCAGATCGCCAGCCTGTACCCCATGTCCGATTGCAGTGCCATAGTCCCTGGCAAGGGAGTCACGATTTCCCTCTGCTTCCTGTCTGCTGAATGTATTACGCATGGTACGCATTTCACCGGCAGCAAAATTCTTTTGCACTGCCTGGCCAACGACCCCGGCTGTTGTTTCAGAGGAGACACCCTGACGAGACATATCCCGGGCAGTAAGCATTGTTTCCTCTGCCAGTAAATATAATTCATTCCGGTTCATCTGTCTGGACCTGGACTGAAGGCTGTTGACGATCTTTTCGGCGTCCTGACGGGTCAACCCAGCGGCAATTCCTGCAGTTATGGTATTACCAAGCCTGGCAGCCTGTTGTTCCCGATTAGTCAATTTTAAGGCCAGGGCATGGCCGTACTCATAACGGGAAGTCACCCGCTCCAGGGCCTGGACAATCCTGTCAGGATCAACATGTTTTGCGACACCTTCATAGATTTTGCCGCTCACCGCATCAGCGGGAAATCCTTGTTGCTGAGCAGTTTTGATCATGCTCTGTACCTGGAGAACCTGTTCCTCACTGAACCCGGCACTGTCCATAGTTCTGGTCAGTGTTGGATCAGTATCACCGGCAGTGGCTACTGAGGAGTAAAAGAGGAATAAACAAAATATGAGAGATAAATTTTTCATGCTGATCACCTGTGTTTTTTTTCATTGCCTGTCTATTTTTATGACGCCATCTATCTTCATAACTCCTGATTTATAAAAAGGTTACAGCTCATGGTTGATAAAGACAGTTTTCTGCTCCGAAATCATCAGTTTCTTTAAATCGGCACCCGGGCAGATACACGGATCCGTCGACAATGTAAAAATATTTCAGTTCTGATCCGAGCGGTACAGTCAGCTGCCAGATTCCCGACCTGTTTTTGACAGTATCATGGAGAACAAAATTGTCAGTTGAGGAAGAAAACTGGACACGGGTCGCTTCCGGCAACTGCAGGGAAAAAACCAGTGAATCTGTTTTTTGTTCAACATAATGTCTGGATGCACAACCAGACAACGCTGCAAGGAGCAGCATGATCAACATCAGAGATTTCATCATATTGCAGTCGTAACCTTGATAATGGAATTTTTCCCACCAAAATCGTCCTGTTCATGAGTCAGTACAGTTGGATCTGCTATCTGCCGGTTATTGTCAATAAGGTAACTGTAACGGTACTCACCAGCTTCCAGTTTGAGGGTGACGGACCAATAGCCGCTACTGCCGATTTTTTCAAGGGGCACGGGGTTCCAGCGGGTAAAGTCGCCGACTATTTCTGCCTTGCTGACATCCGGGTTGTAAATAACAAAGCGATGTTGCAATTCACCGGGACTGATTACCGGAGCAGGACGTAATAAAAAAAATGCAGCAACCAGCGTCATGGCAGTTGCAAATCCGGCAATGGGGGTAAACAGGAGACGGAATAACCCGGTTTTTTCTGTATGGTAGACTGGCGTCCTGACTTCCGGCATGGCGGTAACCATACCGGCTTGCAACAGCTTTTCCTGGTCAAGCAGCTCGACCGTTTCATCCTTGAACGGCTTATTTTTGTGTACTGTTTCAACAAACTCAATCTTTTCGTCAAGGTTAAGCTCGTTATCCACGAACATACTGATCAAGTAGTCTTTCATAATTGATCCTGTTGAAGAATTTTTTTCAGTTTAACACGTGAACGGTGAATTTTTACCTTGATGTTTGCCTCACTGTTGCCAGTCATGTCGGCAATTTCCCGGTACGATAAACCACTGCTCACTGCAAGCGCCAGGATATCCTGTGCTTCGTCATCCAACTGCTGTATGGCACGCAGTACCCGTTTGTACTCTTCTTTGATATTGTAGGCATTTTCCTGGTCTAACTCCGATCCATGTTCCTCATCCTCGTATGATGCATCATAACGATTTTTTCGGGCATGGTCATAGAGCAGATTCCTGCTGATGGTAAAAAGCAGGGCTGGACTTTGCTCTCTATCTTTATATCGTTCAAGATAACGGGTAAAGCTTTCCTGCATGATATCAGCAGCCAGATGATAGTTGCCTGTTTTACGCAGTAGATAGCCAAAGAGCCGGTCTTTATTTTCTATGTAGAACTTCCTGAAAGTATTCACCTTGCCCCTATAACGTCTGTCACCGAAGAAGGTTACGTTTTTTTATATAAAAATCTGTAACCTTTTTTTCTCTTGAGCGTTGTTTAATAAAGTTCACTTAATGGGTATGAAATATGGCAAACAGGATGGCCTGTCTGCCATAAGCCCACCAGGGAAAGTATACAACAGGAGATTACAGATGCAACTTGCCGCACAAATTGCAAAAACAGTTGTCATGACAACTGCAGTGTTAATGCTGACTGTTCCGGTTATGGCCGGTAATAGAAATAGTTCGGGAACAGGAGACGGTATGAATGCCGGGATCTTAACTTTTGATAATAGCCTGCTGTTGGCGCGTGGTGGTAATGGCGGTGGTGGCGGTAATGGTCAGGGTGGCGGAAGCGGCGCCGGTGATTGTGATGGATCCGGCAATAATGGTGAGCAAGGTGGTCACGGCAATGGCCCTGGAAATGGCAGTGGTAATAATGGTGATGGCCCCAAGGATGGTAGCGGTAACGGAGCAGGAACCGGTGTCCCTATCAATGCATAGAGAGAGTTAAATTCAATTCATTCAAATATTCAAATGAGGAGTAGGTATGGCAATAAAATTACGTGTAATTCTGGTTATGATGTTAGTCTTCAGCTTCCTTGTGAGCAGCGACTTAATAGCCGGCAATAAAGGAAAGAAGAACAACACAACACCTGAGATTTTACCGCTGGTAAAAAGTGACCTGATTCAGCTGAGAGAAGAGGAAAAACTTGCCCGCGATGTGTACTTGCATCTATACGCTAAATGGGGTCAGTGGATATTCTCAAATATCGCTAAAAGTGAGCAACAACATATGGACGCGGTAAAGAGTCTGTTAGACAAGTACCAGATTGCTGATCCTGTCAATCCGGATGATACTCCAGGCCACTTTGAAGACCAGGCGCTGCAAGATCTCTATGATGTTCTCATTGCTATGGGCAGTGTGTCGAAGGAAGATGCCTTGTATGTCGGTGCAACAATAGAAGATCTGGATATTTTCGACATCTATGAAATGATGCTGAACGCTACAAAATTTGAGGATGTTTATAATGTCTATGAGAATTTGAGCAAAGGTTCACGAAATCATCTTCGATCATTTGTAGGACAGCTCGTCCTCTTTGACGAAGACTATGTCTACGAAGAACAGTACTACCTGCCTCAGGAAGAAATTGACGAAATTATAGCCACTCCGATGGAGACTGGCAGTCAGTAAGCAGCCTAAACATGGCCTTCGAATTTCTGATAGTCCTTTTGTGCTAACGATTCGAAGGCCGTCGAGATGGCAATATCAACGAGCTGAAAGCACTCTTCTTTCTTACGTTTAGTTGTTGAGCATCTTCAAACAGATTAGGATGTGACTCGGTTGTAACATGTTGGGGCAGCACAGTGTTGTCGGCAGCTATTGTGCATATAGATCTTCAGCAGGAAATATCTGTGGTGGAGGTTTCAGGGAATGCCATTAAAAGATCGTATAGTAAAGCCGGGTTTTAAGATCGGCACTGTAATAACAGAAGAAAAGGATGTGTTGACACCTCCCTCCGACTGGTCTTTTCTGCCTGCCGGTGACGGACCGCTAACCCTTAGTGTCAAGAAGCGGGGAGTCTGCTGGCAGGTTCAGGTGAAGAAGGGGCGACGGAATATCTCCAAGGGTATCTGGACAAAAGAAGAATACATTCTGGCAGCAAAAGAGGAGTTGGAGGCCAAACGTGCTACTCCCGAGTATGCTCGTCGCAAGGTGGCGGATAAAGAGAGCAGGGATCGAAAGCATAACGAATATGTTGGGGATTTCTATCAAGAGACGCTGAAATTTCTCAATTTTCACCCAGAGTATAAAGAAATTGCGGTCAAACTCGCCCGGGCAGTTACTGACCACGCCACCCCGGTTGGTTCGGGAACAGTTGCACGAACAGAGCGAATTCCCATCTCTGAACGCGTACAGGCTGCAGTGATCGCCTGGATGCGTCACCAGACAACAGGCTATGACCGGATGCATATCGCCAGAATAAAGGGAAGACGCCGTGAGGTTCGCAGGATGTTGGCCGAATGGTCCAAAGAGCTGCTCTGGAAATATCGCTCAGGTCAACCGAAGGAAACAGACTGCCCTTTGTATAAGGCTCTGGGCAGAGGCAATTGAGAGTTCTGCCTGATAAGAATCCGATGTGAACTCTGATCGCTGCGGCGATCTACTTGGTGATGGGGCCCAGCAGATACCACGACAAGAAATCGTATCAGTAAAAGGTAAGGAGTTAAATAACTACTTTGCCTTAAACTTGAGTTGATGGTCTCACTCTGAGCCTGTCTTCTTACTAGCCCCGATAAAAGGGATAATTGCTTTGAAAGGCAATTTTTTAAGATGGTCTAAAGAGACTCAACCCAATCACAGAGAATATCAATACCTTTTTTAGTGTTATAACAATAAGTCTTGAGAAAATCGTCACCGATATCCTGGTCAAGAGGAACATGCTCACTTGCTGCAAGTGCCTGGGCTCCGTCAAAATCAACATAAGCAATACGGGCAGTCAACTCTTCCTCAGGACGTCCAAAATCCTTCCCCGGGAGAAAGGCAACTCCATTTTCTTCAAGTGCCCGGCGACAGAGCTCTGTTGAAGTACGGATTCCATTTTTAATGAACTTATCCGCAATGGGTGTAAAATCAGGAAATAGATAAAAAGCTCCTGTCGGAGGAATTACCCGAGCCCCAACCTCTTCCAGCCTTGAGGCTGCCCACGCCCCCAGCCGTGCCAGAATTCGCCGACTGTGAGCAAGATAGCGCTCGATTTCTATCCCTCCCTCGAAAGCCCGCACCGCCGCGTACTGAATTGGTGCAGAAGTAGAAGTATATGTCTCACTGGCCACAGAGGCCATTGTATTCTGCAACCATTTCAGTGATTCCGGGAAAGTAAAGGTGCCAAGCCGCCAGCCTCCCGCACCGCACCACTTGGACAGCCCGGAGCTGACGATTGTTCCTTCCGGATAATATCTGGCAATCGAAACATGCTCTCCGGAATGAGTGAGTTTGCCATAAATTTCATCCGAGAGCAGGATGATATCATACTTCCTTGCAACCAGGGCAATCTCTTTGAGTGTTTCTTTAGAATATGTTCCCCCTTCAGGATTACCCGGATAATTGAGAACAACAAGACGCGGCCTGCCCGGATCTTGCTCACATAATTGACGTAAACTATCCGGTTGCAATCGCCATTTATTTTCAAAAGTTGTCGCAAGGGAGACAACTTGACGTCCTATGATTTGAGCCTGAGGAGAATATGATACCCAGCATGGAGTTGGAACAACCAGATCACCATAATATGAAAGTTGCAAAAGAAACATCAGCTCTTTTGATCCCGGCCCGATGAGGACGGAGTCCGGATTAAAATGAGTGCCATCATATTTGGCATGATACCGGGCAACAGCCTGGCGAAGACTCCTAAGCCCCTGCACGGGCAGATAATCTTTCTGGTGCACGTTCTGTCTGAGTGCCTCCTGCACCACCACCGGAACTGGGAACGGAGACTGTCCCAGGCCAAGCCTGTAAACAGTTTTTCCCTGGCTGATCAGTTGGTTTGATCTGGCATTAATTGCTATCGTAGCAGATTCTTTCAGTCCCCTGACATTCAGATTAAGGGAAACATGCATTTGATTGTTAAGCATCTGGATCCTCAGTTTTTAAACTATCATTCCAAAAGAAACATCCTTCCAATGGTGAAAGTTCCATAATGCAAGCATTGAGGAAGAATATCAACAGGCAATTAAAGAAACTATTGAGAAAGATTCTGACAACAACCTTAAGTGTTTAATATTCTGGAAATATACTTTTGAGTGAGTTTTTGAATTATATAGCAAGAATCTGAGTGTTTCATTCCATACGGATTATATAATGTGTCTAATTCATTTAACAAACACTGTCTGATGCTTATGATCATGCGTTTGCCTTGATCATAATCGATGCTTAGACTCGATTCACACTGGAATATTGAAACCGCTGTTTGCTTCAGTTCTTATGGTTAAAGCATCTGCTTTTTCGGCCTGATGTAGTAGCGGTAGTAACCG
>JAUVON010000234.1 GCA_030599175.1 Desulfobulbaceae bacterium
AATCATCACCGGATAATAACCATCAAATCCCAGGGTGGACACTGCTGCTGTTATCGCCAAAGGCCCCACAGTTCTGGCAAGCTCACCTCCGGTCATGTAAAAACTCATCCCCCGGCCGGTCTTCATACCTGAAACCCTGTAAACCATCACCGGTGCCGGGACGTGAAACAGGGAGACACTGACGCCGGTGGCAAAGAGTAAAATCATGAGTACAGCATAGTTTGGTGCCAGCCCAAGAAGAGACATCGGAACTGCAGTAAACATAGGTGCCAGAATAATAAAATACCTGAAACTGATACGATCCGCGAGTTTACCGATATATGGATTCATCAATGCGGGCAATTGCATGACGGTACTGAGAAGACCGGCCTGGGTCAAAGAGAGGGAAAATTTTTCAATTATAAAGGGAAGTAGAGGGGCAAGAAAACTTGAATAGATATCGTGAATAAAATGACATACCGAAACCAGCATTACTTTGCCGGTCTGGAACTTCTTATTTCTGCTGTTTTGCCTGTTATCTGACACTATTATCCTCAAAGTAATGAAATATAGTAACTTGTTTTTTTCTCAATGGATTGATGTATAGTATAGTTTATTATTGAATTATCAACTCTGTTTTGTCAATCAACGATGAACGTTAAGCAACTCAGTCGATTTAGTCCCACCTCCCTGCAGCAGAGAGCCACGCTCTTTATCCTGTTGCCCACATTGCTCATCCTTATGGTCATGGGTTTTATAAGTCTGATACTTATCCGCGAGGCTCTCCTGGATCAGTGGCAGCAGACTGCTATTGCCAAACTGCAGCGAGCTGCTCACCAAATTGATATGCGGTTACTTTCTCCGAAAAAGGTGCTGACTCTCTTTCGAGAAGAGAAGGGAATTGAAATTGATCGCAACATCTCCCGGTTCATCATTGATCAGCTACGTGAAATGGAGGGCGTCGTCCAGGTGAACCGGGAATGGGGAGGCAAAAAAATGAGTGATATGTTTTCAAGTAAATCAAGAACTATGCCCCGTATGAACAATAGATCAGGAACTATGCCCCGCATGAACTATTCTCGCATGGAACATCTGGAGGTAACCCCTCCGATCTACGATATAGAACTCGAAAATGAAACTATCTCGCTTGTAACTGAATTTTGGAACGAGAGTGACGAAAAGCTTGGTCAAATTGAGGTAATTATTTCATTCCATGACCTCATTGACCGGATAATTAATACCCCATGGTTGAAAAGCAACAAGGGTTTTCTCGTAGATTTGCAGGGGAATGTCCTCACCCGGACTGAAAATTCCAGGGATATGTGGAAGGTCGCGAAAAAAGAGAAGTTTGGGGAAAATAATCCACTGGAGCGGGAAACGCTGGCATCGTTACGTAAAAATGATTCAGGAACAGTTTTTGGCAAGGGGATGCCACCAAAAGAGATCAGTGGTTACTATCATCTTCAAGAGGCTCCCTGGACTTTAGTGATCATCACCCCTGGTGAAAAGGCCCTGCAGCCGATTATGAAATTTCGAAACTATTACTTTTTTATAAGCGCAGCCGGGATTCTACTCGCCCTTCTTCTTATTCGCATCACCACCAATAAAACAACAAGAGCTATCGGCAGGCTTTCCAGTGCTGCAAACGAGCTTGCTCTTGGTAATTTCAATACAGAGCTCAGGGTTACAAGCCGGGATGAGGTTGGGGCCCTGACGCGGAATTTTAACACCATGAGCAAACAGTTGCAGGAAAGATTGCGACTGCAACAGGCGATCGACATCGCCAGAGAGGTACAGCAGAACCTTCTGCCCCAGACGAGTTATCGAGTGGAAGGAATTGATACCTGTGGTATTACCATATACTGTGACGAAACAGGTGGAGACTATTTTGATATTCTCCCCCACCCTGATCAACAGAACAAGGTGAATATCATTGCGGGTGATGTGGTGGGACACGGTCTCGGTGCAGCTTTACTGATGGCTACCATCCGTGCTCTGGTTCGATGTCGCATTTCCCACTCCGGCTCTCCGGTTTCCATAATAGAGGATGTAAACAGACTCCTCTGCAGAGATACAAGCAGATCCGGAAATTTTATCACTCTCTTCTACCTGATTATTGATAAAGGGAAAAATAGTCTGAAATGGGTTAGGTGCGGCCATGAACCAGCCATTGTCTACTCCCCGGACAACCACTCTTTTTCTGAGCTGAGAGGGACAGGGCTGGCACTTGGAGTTGACCCTTCCTGGGAATACCATGAGAACAGCCTCATACTAAATCATGAACCCCGGATAGTATTGATCGGCAGTGATGGCGTATGGGATACGGAGAATGAAAACGGCGAGATATTTGGTAGAGAAAGGGTAAAAGCGGTGCTGGCCGAAAGCAGCTACCTCAGCTCAGAAGAGATTATCAAGGCGATTACAGATGATATTAACAGCTTCCGGAAGACAACACCATTGACAGATGATGTCACCCTGGTGATCACCAAAGTCGGCTGAACCATCATTTTATTTCTTTTATTTCTTATATGGATCGAAGAGATATTCCAGGCCATTAACCTTTATCTCATACACACTGCTCAACATCTCGCCCAGCTTCCCCTCAGGAAACCCTTTTCCTGCAAACCAAACAACATACGGCTCCGGCAGATCTATCAGCAGCTTCCCCTGGTATTTGCCAAACGGCATACGCATTGAAGCAAGTTCAAGAAATTTTTCATGGTCAAAAGTGATCATGCTGCAACCGGCGGAAAAAATAATCAGTTCTGGTTGTAAAACTTTTCCAGAAGACGTGGTGAAGAGACAATACAGTGGATGGAATTCTCCGGGGCATCCTCTCCAACTGATTCGGTAAGTGTTAATTTTGATTTAAACTTCACCGTCGCGATTATCTGCACCTCACCTTCTTTTTTTGAATCTATATACTCATCTTCAGAAATCTTACCTTTTTCGTTATAGGCCCAGTAAATGATCTGATCATGGGCTTCACTCGTGGGATTGCCAAACTGCATCATAAGATCAGCAATCATCTGCTTTAGCTCTGTTTTGTCAGCCTCCTCATTTTTCTGATAAACGGCAATGATTGTATCACTTTCCTTTGCTACCAACACATGAATTCCACCATCGGTAAAGGTATAGGTTCCGGGATATGATTTTTCAAGAAGATGTTTCTGTGCTCTCTCTTTCTGCTCACCATCCAACTTATGAGCTATATAATAGTCATCAAAACCGAGCTGCAATGAGGCAACTTTTTTCTCAAGGGCGGTAAGATCCTTGCTCCCCGGCATTGCCTGAAGAGTGCTGATTGAAAAAAACAAAACAACAGATAAAATTGATGACAGTGCGACATACCTTCCCATGGGATCCCCTTAAAAAAGAACCGCCCCGACATAACAATCGGGGCGGTCTCTGGTAATGAACCTATAAAAGAACCTATAGATTACTGCTTATAACGCTCTTTCTGCTCAGACTCGATAGCCTTCATAAGGCCCGCATCAAAACCCTCTTTATACCACTTATGCTCGGGTCTTGCCAGAATCGCATTGATTTCCTTCTGATACTTCTCAGTCATATCGTGCTCAGCAGCGAGATGAATGAGTTCCGGGATAAACTGAAAGTAAAAATTCTCGGCAACATCATACATTCCGTGCCAATGAGTATAATCCGGACCCTGCATTGCTGCACCGTGGCGCGCACGACGTCCTTCATGATGCCAGAGTTCCCACCAAATCCAGCCAAGATCGGTATGAAAAGTGGAACCCTCAATCAAACCATCTTTTTTGGCCATACCGAACAGCATTTTGGCAGGCTTGGCAAACTTTTCATTATAGGTCACAACCAGTGCATCAAACTGCTTATAGAAATTATCAATCTGCTGCATGCCATGACAATTTTTACAGACACCTTTCATATTGCCACGACGTTCTTCCCAGGAAACAACCTCTGCAATCTCTTTGGTGGCGGTAATCTTTTTCCAGGCACCATCTTCAATAACAAATGTCTTATACTCTTTTTCACTACCCGCCTGTGGAGGTATTTCTCCAGGGATATCAGCTACAGTACCATCATCAAAGATAACTCTGTTGAGTTTAACTGAAACTTTCGGACGAAGAGTCCATGAAATACGATCACCAACGTTATGGGTGTTCTGTTCCACTGCACCGTTTGATTTCTCATAGGCACCCATATGGCAGGTAGAACAGGTTGGAGCTGTATAATAATCTTTTCCAAGTACCCATGTCCCGGCCTTCTGGATATTCATGCCATTCATGCCTCTACCACGATCTGCAGCGTAGTAGGCAATACCATGTTTGGATTCCTCATAGATCTCCTTTTGAGGATGATCCGGTCCAAGGTGACATTTACCACAGTTCTCAGGTTGACGGGCAACAGCAGAACGAAAGGAATGCTTGGAGTGACATGCCATACAGGAACCTTTAGAACCGTCCGGATGAATCCGGCCAATACCAGTGTTCGGATATGTCATAGGATCAAGCATAACTGCCTGGAACTCATTTTTCAGAGCTTTGCCATCACTGTCTGTCATCACCTTAAGAACAGAACCATGACACTGCCAGCAGCCATTTGCTGCATCAGCCTTATCCTCGAGAGAACAGATGACTTCCCCGAGTACGTTATCAAGAGATGCCATGATCTGTCCTGCAGAGGCATGATGAGAATTTTCCATTTCCACAGCTTCCCGTTCATGACAGAAAGCACAATCTCTTGGGGTCTGGATTGTCTTGATAAGTGCACCCTCATGCTCATAAGCCAGAATATCATCCTTTTTGGCAGCATGACAGTTATAACAAGCAACATTTGCTGCAGCATGTGGAGAGTTCTGCCATTGTCTGACCATGGATTTATTTTCTTTCAGATGACAATTAACGCATTTTACATTTGCTGCTTTGTTCTTTTCATTGTTCGCATCCATTG
>JAUVON010000123.1 GCA_030599175.1 Desulfobulbaceae bacterium
ACGAAACTATCTATATTCTTCGTCCCACTCTTAGCGAAGATGAGATAACCAATGTGGTTGAAAACACCAGCCAGATCATTCTGGATGAGAAAGGAACCATTATTGAACTAAATAAATGGGGCATGAAAAAGCTTGCCTACCTTATCAAAAAGGAGAGCCAGGGGTATTACGTTTATTGTGATTATGCCGGTAGTCCTGCAGCAGTTGCTGAAATTGAACGTAAGTTCAGGATAGATGACTCTGTGTTGAGATACCTAACCATCAAAACAGCTGCATTAATTTCAGAAGAGCAGACTCAGCATGCAGTAGACGAAGCAACTGCACGTGAGACAGCGTCACAAGAGATAGAGGCAACCGAAAAAGAAGAAGCTGTAGCTGAACAAACCCCAGTTGAACAAAAAACCTCATCTGATGAGTCTCCAGTTGAGGAAAAAAATGAAGAAGTGGCAGAAGTAGAAAATGAAGAAGGGGCAGAAGTAAAAAATGAAAGCGAAGCAGAAAAATAATTCGGTTCCTCTATAGCAAACATCCCGGGAGGGTTATATAATGGCTCCAAGACCACAAAAAAAATTATTCTCACGTAGAAAAGTCTGTCGCTTTTGTGCAGATAAAGAACTCGTTATTAATTACAAAGATGTAAAAACTCTTCGTAATTTTGTCTCTGAAAGAGGAAAAATTATCCCCAGACGAATCGTCGGGACATGTGCTACCCATCAACGCCAGTTGTGTGAAGCAGTTAAACAGGCAAGACAGATAGCTTTTCTGCCATATTCAGGCTCAACACAGGGTTAAAACGGCGGAACACACAGTGACAGACAGCGAAGTCCACAAACCCGAGATACGTAGTATTATCAGTATAATACTACTCGTATTTTTGACACTTGTGCTTCCTGGAGTTCAATGGAGTCTCTTTGGCTGGCTACATATATTACTGCCCCTGCTCTCGTTTTACCTGCTGAGCAGGTACGGTATGCATACTGGCAACAGGTTGCTGCTCTCGGCTGTAGGGCTTGCTTTTGTACTTTTTTTGGTGCTGCAAAGAATTGATTTCTTCTTTTTAGCTCTTTCTTTGTTGCCTGTAGGTTATGTACTGGTTCATGCCGCAAACAATCATGATTCACCCGCCTTGAGCGGTGTGAAGGCAGCTCTGACACTGACAGGATGCAGCTTTGTAGTCTTTGCAGGGCTGTCTATAGGATCTGATGTTTCATTCTACTCTCAGCTGTTAGCCTCACTTGATGAAGGAATTAGTGAAGCTTTGGAGTACTACAGGGCAAGTGGCTCATTAACCGGTGATACTCTTGTACTCCTGGAGAATACACTTCTGCAGATGAGGGTGATCGTGCCGATAATAATGCCGGCCATCCTTGGTAGTTTTGTCCTTCTTATCACCTGGTTCACTATGGTCATTGGCAACAGACTGGTTTTTAAAATATCCGGCCTGGCCCCATGGGAACAATACCGCTACTGGCAACTTCCGGAAAAGCTCATCTGGATTGTTATTTTAATGGGGGCCTTTACACTCATCCCCCTCCATCCTGTCAGGGATATTGGTATAAATGGTCTGATTTTATTGAGCTTAGTGTACTGTTTTCAAGGAATGGCAATTGCTGTTTTTTTCATGGAGAAATGGAATATTCCCATTCTTTTCAGGTCATTTTTTTATGTAATGATCATTTTCCAGTCCTTTGGTACAGTACTTCTCTTGGTTTTGGGTATTGCCGATATATGGTTCGATATTCGCAAACTTCGTGTAACAACTGAAGACACGACTGATTAATATTTTTCAAATTAAGCCAATGGTACTAAACCCCGGTGAAAGGGATAACTACCTTGGTGTTATGGTCATAGCCATAATTAAAAAGATTTCTAAAAGTTCCGATCTATTCGGGTTAGAGGTATAAAAAATGAAACTTGTTTTAAAAGAAACAATGAGTTCTCTCGGACGAGAAGGTGATGTTGTAACGGTTAAGGACGGTTATGGTAGGAATTACCTGCTTCCCCAGGGCAAAGCTCTTCTTGCCAACGCAGAGAATCTGGCAATCGTCGAAAAGAACAGGCTTGCCATTGCCTCAAGATTAGAAAAAGAGCTGAAAATTGCTGAAAAAATTGCTAAAAAAATTTCCGGTCTTGATATCGTTATTGAGCAACTCGCAGGGGAAGATGAGCGTCTTTTTGGTTCTGTTACTAATGCTGATATATGCGACAAACTTGCGGAACTCAATATCACATTAGATAAAAAACAGATTGTTCTTCCTGATCCTATTAAAACTCTTGGTGAAACTAAAGTTCCGGTCAAAGTTGGTTTTCAGGTCGCAACAGAGATTACAGTGACGGTTAAACCACTTGAAACAAAAGAATAGGAACTTTTTAAGGCTGGTACTGCCGGAAGGCGGTACAGTTACACTGAGTCATAAATAGAAGTTCTTGAGCTTGTTCGAAAACAAAAACACACCAAAAGGTTCTACCTTCATGGTGTGTTTTTGTTTCTCCAATTTGCTTTTCAGGGTACTATCTTACTCTCTTCAGATGATTGTGACTATTCACCTCTGATGGCGTCGTAAAAAGTCCGATCTCCTGCGTTGTAGGTTTTTGACAGGACCTCGACATACGACATGTATGGCCGAGAACCTATCAAAAACACTACGCCTTGTATACCGAACTTTTTGACTTAGCCACCTGTAACTTTGAATGACTTTTTTACGAGTTTATCACCTCTATCAACACAGACTATGAATGAATTTCCCCATATGAAAGAGGCGGCATCTGTAGTTGCAGGTAAAGTTCCTCCACAGAATATTGAAGCTGAGCAGGCAGTACTCGGTTCAATTCTTCTAAAAGATGACATATTTGGATCTGTGTTGGAAATATTGAAATCGCAAGATTTTTACAAGGACAGTCATAAACTGATCTTTGAAACAATGGTTGATCTGTTTGAAAACAATGAACCTCAGGATGTCCTGACTGTATCAAATCTGTTGCGTGATACAAACAGATTGGATAAGTCCGGAGGGCCAATTTATCTCGCCACATTAACTTCTATTGTTCCGGTAACTGCAAATATCGTCAGTTATGCAAAAATTATCCGTGAAAAATCAGTTCTTCGTCAACTTATCGGTGTAAACACAGACATTGCAGCCAGATGCTATGAAGAGCAAAATGATATCGATATACTGGTTGATCAAGCTGAGCAGGCAATTTTTAATATTGCAGGGAAAAAAGGTGGTCAAAATTTCACTCCAATCAAATCCATAGTTCCGGATGCATTTAAAACAGTCGAACAACTCTATAAAAGGAAAGAACTCATTACCGGGGTACCCACAGGTTATGCCGGAATAGACAGAAAGACAGCAGGGTTACAACCTTCTGATCTTATTATAATTGCTTCCCGTCCCTCAATGGGAAAAACATCTCTGGCAATGAACATAGCTCAGCATGCATCTCTTATAGAAAAAACCGGTGTTGCAGTATTCAGCCTGGAGATGTCAAAGGAACAACTGGTAATGAGGCTTTTGAGCTCAGCCGGCAGGATTGACTCTCAGCGAATACGCACCGGCAAACTTCACAACGAAGACTGGCCCAAGCTCACAAGGGCTGTCGGCATGCTTTCAGAAGCACCGATTTATATAGATGACAGCCCAGCTATATCTGTACTTGAAATGAGAGCCAAGGTACGGAGACTTGCTTCGCAATATGACATAGGTCTTATTATCGTTGACTATCTTCAGCTCATGAGAGGGAGGGGTCATATTGAAAACAGAACCCAGGAGATCAGTGAGATCTCCCGATCTCTAAAGGCCCTGGCGAAGGAACATAACGTCCCGGTAATTGCCCTGTCTCAGTTGAATCGAGGTTTGGAAAGTCGAACCGATAAGCGTCCTATGATGTCTGACCTTCGGGAATCCGGTGCTATTGAACAGGATGCAGATGTAATCTGTTTTATTTATCGCGACGAGGTCTACAATAAATCTGAGGATAACCCGGAGAGAGGGTCGGCAGAAATCATTATTGCAAAACAGAGAAATGGTCCCACAGGTAGTGTGAAATTAACCTTTATCAAAGAATTCACCATGTTTGAAAATATGAGCAGTTATGAGGAGCACGACGCAGAATACACATAATGATCCTTTAACGTTCCAAATTACTCTCAATTCCCTTCTACAGATTTTTCGAGGCTCTAAAATGACAAGTAGTCACATCGATAGCAGTAAATATGATTTCAAAACCATCGAGAAAAAATGGCAGAGTTCATGGGAAAACAAAAAAATCTATAAAGTCGATGAGGATAAATCCAGGCAAAAGTACTATGTGCTTGAAATGTTCCCCTATCCTTCCGGCCGGATTCACATGGGTCATGTGCGGAACTACTCTATCGGTGATGTAATCGCCCGCTACAAGCGTCTACGAGGATTTAATGTACTTCACCCCATGGGCTGGGATGCATTTGGTTTACCCGCAGAAAATGCTGCCCGGAAAAATGACAGTCATCCTGCCGAATGGACATACTCCAACATAGACTACATGCGGAATCAACTTCGTCAACTGGGACTCTCATACGATTGGGATCGTGAAATTGCAACCTGCAATCCTGAATATTACCGGTGGGAGCAGCTCCTTTTTATTGAAATGTACAAAAAAGGGATAGTTTATCAGAAAACAACCAGTGTCAACTGGTGTGAATCTTGTGAGACTGTGCTGGCCAACGAGCAGGTCATTGAGGGTGCATGCTGGCGCTGCGATGAACTGGTTCGCCCCCGCGAAATGAACGGCTGGTTTTTTAAGATAACCGATTATGCCGAAGAATTACTTGAGGATCTGGACAAGTTGCCAGGGTGGCCTGAAAAAGTTCTCACAATGCAGCGTAACTGGATTGGCAAATCCACCGGCCTTACCTGCGATTTTCAAGTTGATGAACTGGATCTTACGATCCCTATCTTCACAACTCGCCCGGATACGATATTTGGGGTAACCTTTATGTCAATTGCTCCTGAACATCCGCTTCTGGCATCCCTTATCGAAGGGAGCGATAAAGAAGAAGAAGTTCTCAGCTTTGTGTCTGAGATTATCTCTGAGAGACAAAGGCAGAGCCCCGAGGACGAGCCTGAAAAACGAGGATTTTTTACCGGACGTTATTGTATCAATCCTTTCAATGGATCTAAGATACCAATTTATGTCGCCAACTTTGTTCTCATGGAATATGGCACTGGCGCCGTTATGGCTGTTCCTGCTCATGATGAGAGGGATTTCGAATTTGCCCGGAAATATAATCTTGCTATATCACCAGTTGTTATTCCTGAAGGTATTGATCTGGATCCTGAAATAATGGAGCAGGCATCTACCCTTCCCGGTAATCTAGTCAATTCAGGACAGTTCAGTAATATGGATTCCATTGATGCCCAGGCAGCAATTATTCAGTATGCTGAAGAAAATAATTTTGGCGGGCCGCACATAACCTACAGACTGAGAGATTGGGGTATTTCAAGGCAGCGTTACTGGGGAGCACCGATCCCCATGATCCATTGCGAGAAATGTGGAACCCAGCCTGTAAAGATATCCGACCTGCCTGTCGTTCTACCCGAAGATAAACAATCAGAAGCCAAATGCAGGCCGCTCCAGCAACGTCCATCCTTTATAAACACCAGCTGCCCAAACTGTGGCGGATCTGCGAGCAGAGAAACGGATACCATGGATACCTTTATGGAATCTTCATGGTATTTTGCTAGATATACCAGTCCCCGTGTTACAGATTCTCCACTTGATAAAAAAAAGGCTGCCTACTGGCTTGCTGTTGATCAGTATATAGGGGGAGTCGAACATGCCATTTTGCATCTTCTCTACTCCCGTTTTTTCACAAAGGTACTCAGGGATCTTGGATATCTTGATATTGGAGAGCCATTTACCAACCTGCTCACCCAGGGTATGGTCATTAAAGATGGATCAAAGATGTCGAAATCAAAAGGTAATGTGGTTGACCCCCATGACCTGATTGAAGAATATGGCGCCGACACGGTTCGTCTCTTCAGTCTATTTGCTGCCCCTCCCGAACGGGATCTTGAATGGAATGCACAGGGGGTCGAAGGTGCTTCAAGGTTTTTGAACCGGGTATACAGATTTATAACGGCCAATGAAGATCTCCTTAGCGAAAAATGCAACAAAGGGGAAAAACTAAGTGATCAGGGCAGGGATCTCAATCGTAAAACCCATCAAACCATAAAGAGAGTCACAGAGAACATTGAACATAACTTTCACTTCAACACTGCCATAAGTGCAATGATGGAGCTCTTTAATACTCTTTCCTCAATGGTCGGTAAAAAAGACAGGGCGATAGCTGATTCTGCTGTTATCCAGGAAGCTGTTAGCAACCTTCTGGTTTTGCTCTCACCCATGGTACCCCACTTCACTGCTGAAATGTGGGAAATTTCTGGTAATAGTGGCTCTGTAGAAGAACAACCCTGGCCTGAATATGACAGGGAAGCAGCAAAAGAAGAAATGCTTACGATTGTAATCCAGGTAATGGGGAAGGTACGGTCGAGGTTGCAGGTAGCTGCAGATACCAGTGATGCAACACTGGTAGAGATGGCTCTTGCAGATGAAAACACCATAAAATTTATGGCAGGGAAGCCTGTTAAAAAGACAATTGTTGTGAAGAAGAAACTTGTTAATATTGTAATTTGATACTATTATCGACAGTTTATAAATTCCAGACCAATTAACGGGATTCTTTACAATACTGTCTTTGGGAGAGTTTACGTACCTTGAAAAAATAATAATAGTCGCTTCAAATTCAGGAGAAAACAGGTGAAACTGATCTATCGTTTTATTCCAATACTGGCTCTAACCATCATCCTTGTGTCCTGTGGATATCATAATCCCAATGTTTATTTCGGACCTGCAAAATCGATATATATTGCTGAATGGAAGAACAGAACAAGTGAATTATCTCTTAGTTCAAAAATCTACCGAACACTTATGAGGTGGTACCAGAAATCCAGTTCCATCTCAGTTGTCAGGAAAAAGGCTGGTGCAGACCTTATACTCGCCGGAGAAATTGTATCTATAGATCTGCCCAGTTTATCGTATGGCATTGACAACACTGCAACCGAGGTGAAAGCCAGGCTCAGGGTGCGATATATACTCAAGGAAATTTCTACGAATACGATTATTCTTGAAGTACCGGAAGAAACCTGGACTGAAGCATACCTTATCGGGTCCAACTCCACTGATCTAATTGATAATGAAGAAGAGGCGCTGAATAGAATCATAGAAAATCTCTCCCAGAAAATCTATCAAACTACCGTCTCCGGGATACCCAAATTGTGATGGCGTCGTAAAAAGCCCGATCTACTTCGTTGTAGGTTTTTCTCAGAACCTCAACATACCACATGTATTGTTGAGGGCCTGAGAAAAACACTACGCCTCGTATATCAAACTTTTTGACTTAGCCATTTGTAACTTTGAAGAAGCTTTTTACGAGTTTATCAAATTGTGATGGCGTCGTAAAAAGCCCGATCTACTTCGTTGCCATACATTTCTTCTTTTATTCCACCAGCCGGTTTTG
>JAUVON010000424.1 GCA_030599175.1 Desulfobulbaceae bacterium
CCATGAAAGTATATTCAACCATATAATTTTAAAAGACCTTCCTCTATTTCTTATTTTTTCTTGCAGAAGTTTTGGAGTAAGGCACTAAATTTTAAAAAAAACCGC
Source organism: Desulfobulbaceae bacterium (assembly GCA_030599175.1). GTDB lineage: Bacteria > Desulfobacterota > Desulfobulbia > Desulfobulbales > Desulfocapsaceae > Desulfomarina. Next base: position 106 of record JAUVON010000424.1, read on the forward strand.
AGACAAGGATTATGCTAAGCAAAACATTAGAACAATCCCTTATCAGGGCCATACGAGAGGCAAAGAACCATAATCACGAATATGTGACAATTGAGCACATGCTTTATGGCCTGTTACATGACAATCTCACCAGCTATATCATAACCGAATGCGGAGGTTCAACAGAAACCCTGAAAGAACGGTTAGAGAAGTTTTTTGTCATGGAAATCCCCAAATTATCACCGACAGGAGCAAGTGACCCAGCACACACTATAGCTTTTAACCGTGTCCTTCAGAGGGCTGTAGCCCACGTTCAGAGCTGCGGCAAGCAGCAGGTGGACAGTGGTGACGTGCTGGTCTCTATTCTCTCCGAGGATGAATCCCATGCCGTTTATTTTCTTACCTCCGTGGGTGTCGGCAAAATGGCGGTGGTCAATTTTATCTCCCACGAGTTGCCGGCTGAGGGGCTGCAGAAGGAACCGCTCTCCTCACCACCCAGAAGTCCGGAGACACAACAGGCCACTAACGATGCCAAGATATTGGAAGAATTCACCATCAACCTCGCCGATTATGCCGCAAAGAGAAAACTTGACCCGCTTATTGGCCGTAATTCGGAGCTCAATAGGATTATGCAGGTACTCTGCAGACGAAAGAAAAACAATCCCCTCCTCGTAGGGGAACCCGGCGTGGGTAAAACAGCAATTGCGGAAGGATTGGCCCTGCGTATTCATGAAGACGGATTATCCCGTAACGACATGGGAAAATCGATCGTTCCGGATCTCCTGCAGGATGTGGAAATTCATCTGCTCGATATGGGCAATCTGGTTGCCGGCACAAAATATCGGGGCGACTTTGAGAAGCGGTTAAAGGGCGTTATTTCTGCAATCGAGAAAAAGAAAAATGCTATTCTCTTTATCGATGAGATGCATACCATTGTCGGTGCCGGAGCCACAAGCGGCGGATCAATGGACGCTTCAAATCTGCTTAAACCTGCCCTGCAGTCCGGTATTCTTCGATGTATTGGCTCAACGACCTATGAGGAGTATAGGAACCAGATAGAGAAGGATCGCGCACTGTCCAGAAGATTCCAGAAAATCGATGTGGAGGAACCGTCCGTCAAGGATACAGGGCTGATCCTCAAGGGACTGCAAAGCAAATACGAGGACCACCACGATGTCAGATATTCAAAAAATGCCGTAAAGGCAATGGCAGAACTGTCTGACCGATATATAAACGAACGTTTTCTGCCCGACAAGGCCATAGATGTGATGGATGAGGTTGGTTCTTTTTTCCGGCTGGAAGGGAGACAGGGGGCCACCGTCAAGGTTAGTGATGTGGAAAAGGTGGTTTCACGAATTGCCCGAATTCCGGCAAAGAGTGGTTCCAGCTCAGAAATTACCGAACTGAAAGAACTTGCATCCAATCTGCAGAATGTTGTTTTTGGCCAAAGTGAAGCAATAGAATCGGTTGCCACTGCAGTAAAACGGTCACGGGCCGGACTTGGCAACCCGGACTCTCCCACCGGAAGCTTTATCTTTGCAGGACCTACCGGCGTAGGAAAAACTGAGGTTGCAAGGCAGCTGGCGGCAGTGCTCAACATCCACTTCGAACGCTTTGATATGAGCGAGTATATGGAAAAACATGCGGTGGCGCGACTCATCGGCTCTCCCCCCGGATACGTCGGTTTCGACCAGGGCGGACTGTTGACAGAGGCTATCCGGAAGCACCCCTATTCCGTATTATTGCTTGATGAAATTGAAAAAGCACATCC
>JAUVON010000253.1 GCA_030599175.1 Desulfobulbaceae bacterium
CCTCCGAATCCCTCTCCTTCCAAATTACACATGACTTTCATATAAACCCGAATAAATCGGAATTTCAGAGTGGTTGGATAAGTGTCATGGAAGTATATTCAACGATATAATTTTAAACGACCTACCTGGATTTCTTGTTTTTTATGACTAAAGTTCTGGAGCAAGGGACTAGCCCGAATAAATCGGAATTTTAGAATGCTTGGATAAGTGCCATGAAAGTATATTCAACCATATATCTTTAAACGACCTTCCCCGATTTCTCGGAGTCGGAGTTTATACCCTGGTTTTTAAGGGTGCTTACCTGTTTTTTATTGCAGAAGTTCTGGAGTAAGGCACTAACCTGCATTTTCAAAATTCCGATTTATTTTGGTTAGATATATAAGTAACTTCGAAGAAGAACATTCTGAAGTTGAGGAGGAGAGAATTAAATGCGCTGGCTAGTGGTATTGGATTCACTTGATGGACTTAATCCCAAAACAGATACGTCTCTTGCCCTTATTAAGCAGGGCCGGGCTAACGGTATTCAGATTGACACGGCAACCATTGACAGGCTGTATTTCGAGCGGCAGGCTTTCGTTACAGCTGAGAACTCAAAAGGTAGCTTCGGGCCAAAAGCACTGAACGATTACCAATTGATTCTGATGCGCAAGGAACCGCCGTATGATTTAGCCTTTCATTATGCGACGCATTTATTGTCCCTTTCAGGCACTCTGGTAGTCAATGCCCCCTCGGCATTGCGAGATCTCAATGAAAAGCTTATTGCCCTGCCGTTTCAGCAATATATGCCTGCCACCCTGGTCAGCTCAGACCAAAAAAGTATAGGCGCTTTTGTAAAAAAACATAATGGTGGGGTCATTAAAGCCCTGGATAGTTTTCAGGGCAAATCAGTGGAGCGGCTTTCCACTTCGGATGGAGCACTGATTAAACGTTATACCCATGACGGCACTCAACCGGTGATGGTACAAGAATTTCTCGACAGTGTTTACGATGGTGACAAGCGGGTTCTGATTCTCGGCAAAGATTTTCTTGGTGCATCGCTGCGTCGGCCCCGAGAGGGATATCACGCTAATTTTGCCAATAGTGAGGCCCTGCCTGCATCACTTACACTCAGAGAACGGCAGATTCTCGATGAACTTGCTCCTTGGCTGGTCGAACAGGGTGTCCATTTCGCTGGTCTTGATTTTATCGGCGAAGCACTAACCGAGATTAACATTACCTGTCCAACAGGAATCATGCAGATATCAGAGGTCGAAGAGAGAAACCTGGCCCAGGAGATGATCGATTATTTCATCGCACTTTGCCACAAATAAGTTAGGGATCAATGCTTGCACTTGAAATAGACAATCTTCATAAACGCTACAAAGGAGGTGTCCAGGCGCTGCAGGGTATCTCCCTTGGAGTTCAGGAAGGAGAATTCTTCGGTCTTCTCGGCCCGAACGGAGCGGGCAAGACAACGACAATTGGTATAATCACCTCACTTGTTACGAAGACAGAAGGCAGGGTTAAGGTATTCGGTATCGACATTGATGATGATTTTCCAGCTGCCAAGAAGCTGATTGGGGTTGTACCTCAGGAATACAACTTCTCAATCTTTGAAAAAGTAGAGGATATTGTTTGCCAGCAAGCCGGCTACTATGGTATTTCCAGATCGCAGGCCCGACAGAGTGCAGAAAAATATCTGCAGAAGCTTGGCCTCTGGGAGAAACGGCATGTGACGGCTCAAACATTATCCGGCGGCATGAAGCGCAGGTTGATGATCGCCCGCGGCCTGGTACATGAACCCAGATTACTGATTCTTGATGAACCGACTGCAGGAGTTGATGTGGAGCTTCGCAGAGGAATGTGGGAGTTCCTGGCAGAACTTAATGCATCAGGACGAACTATTATCCTTACTACCCATTACCTTGAAGAAGCCGAGTTGCTCTGTAATCAGATTGGTATTATTTCAGGAGGAAAATTAATTGAAAACACAAGTAAACGCTCTTTACTCAGAAAACTGGACAAAGAAACGTTTGTTTTCAATACCAAAGAGCCAATTACGAGCCTACAGTCTCTCAAACCATTTGAGTTCATTGTAGTTGACGAGACAACGATGGAGATAACCTTGAGTAAGGAAGAATCACTCAACCATATCTTTGAAGTTTTAGATAATCAGAACATTATTATCGAGAGCATGCGAAACAAAACAAATCGGCTTGAAGAGCTTTTTCTTAAGATGGTAGAGCAATGAACCGTAACCTGATTTCTTTTACCTGTATTGCCCGGAAAGAAACAACCCGAATATTTCGTATATGGATACAGACACTGGTGCCGCCGGTGATAACCATGATCCTTTACTTTATCATATTCGGACGACTGTTAGGCTCCCAACTCAGAGATATCGGCGGCTATGATTACATGACCTTTATTGCGCCGGGATTAATAATGATGTCCATCATTACCAATTCCTACACGAATACAGTCTCTAGTTTCTTTAGTGCCAAGTTTCAACGTAATATTGAAGAATTACTGGTTAGCCCAACGCCGGATTGGATTGTTGTTCTGGGTTATGTCTCTGGTGGTATGACCCGGGGACTCTTTGTCGGTTTACTTGTGTCGATTACAAGTTTCCTGTTTACAAGGTTACCACTTTTTAATCTCGGTTATGTCGTGATGTTCGCAGTTCTTACCAGTTTTGTTTTCTCATTGGCGGGAATGATTAACGGTATCTTTGCCCGGAAGTTTGATGATATTTCCATCATCCCCACTTTTGTCATTACGCCCCTGACGTACCTTGGAGGGGTTTTTTATTCAATATCTTTGTTGCCGGATTTCTGGCAGGCCCTCTCCCGAGCCAACCCGATCATTTATATGGTTGATGGCTTCCGCTATGGTTTTCTTGGGGTCTCTGATATCAGTGCCTTGACAGGTCTGGGTATGCTGTTGTTGTTCTCAATTATACTTTTTTCTATAAATCTTTTTCTACTCAAAAATGGGGTAGGTGTCCGGACGTAAGATCAATGGGATGTTAATGCTTCGGAAGCGATGAAAGGAGGTGCAATCGTGGTAAAGTTGTACTTATGGGATAGTTGCCCATACTGCCGGAAAGTCTCTCGAGCGGTCAAAGATCTAGGTCTGACTGAAGGGGTTGATTATGAAAAAATAGAGGCAGGAACAGGAACCCCAGGCAGAATGACCGTGCAGCACCTGGGTGGAAAAGCGGTGGTTCCATTTTTGGTTGATGGTGATCTTCGTATGTATGAGAGTGACGATATTATTTCTTATTTACAGTTGAAAGGTAAAGCAAGATGAACCTCTCAGCACCAAACCATTTTTCTCTTCAACTAGATTAGCGAATTTAGCGATAAGATCTTTTTTTATCCGACTAGTCGGGTTAGAAATATTGTTCTTCCAACAAAGTCATGATCCTCCACAAAAAACCAAAGTGGGACTGCTGGATGGTACCACCAGGGTAGGGTCATCTCTTATTTTTTTCGACCAGAACAGGGAATTGTTATCCGCTCAGGAATTGTATCAAGCTTCAAAGCTGTCAACCCCCTGCCCCAGACACAGCCGGTATCAAGAGCAAAGACCCCGTTTGCTGCGTAATAAGAGAGTGTTGACCAGTGTCCGCAGATTATTTTCATATCGATATTTGCTCGTTTTGAAATACTGAACCAGGGAAGATAGGGAGCCGACTGACTTCCTGGGGGGCCTGTCTCTTTGAAATTAATACGGCCATTTTCATCACAGAACCGCATTCTGGTAAAACAGTTTACAATAAAACGAAGCCGCCCATAGCCTGCAAGAGAGTCTGACCAGACGGCGGGTTTATTACCATACATTTCTTTAAAAAAGTCTTTGTAACGGGGACTTCTAAGTGCAGTCTCAAGTTCACCTGCACACGATAATGCCAGATCCAGGTTCCATTGGGGCGCCAGACCGGCGTGAATGAGGGTATAACCGAGAGTTTCATCATGGTGAAGTACCGGTCTATGCCTCAGCCACGTCAGAAGTTCATCTGCATCTTCAGCATCAAGTATATCCTGAAAAGTATCAGTTTTTTTGGGAGTTCGGCAACCGGCCGCCATGGCAAGAAGATGAAGGTCGTGGTTGCCAAGAACGACAACAGCTTTTTCGCCCAGGCCTTTAATAAACCTGACTGTTTGCAGATTTTTCAGGCCTCTGTTAACCAGATCTCCTGCAAACCAGAGCTGGTCATGCTGTTCGCTAAAATCAATATGATCCAGGAGTACCATGAGATCATCATAACATCCCTGAATATCACCTATGGCGTATACACTCATTCTGTCGTTTCCTGATATTTGTTGATCATAAAGATAATCTTTTTCTGCCAGATTTGACTCTATCTTACCAAATACAGTAACATCAATATGGGAAGGTTGATACCAAGTCTCTTGGTGTACATGACTTTTATATAAAGTTTTAAAGAAATTCAGTAATGTCCGGTTAAAAATTGCAAAGCATCGAAAGGGAATTCATGGGTAAATTTTGTCCGCTTTTGGCAGTATATTTCTTGATTTTCAAATATTTTTCACATCCAATTTGTATCATGCGAGTTCCTCGCAGATAGCGTAGACTTCGAAGACTGATACAAATCAAATGTGAAAATATTAAGAAAATACTACGAAATTTACTGGATGACGCTCCCA
>JAUVON010000297.1 GCA_030599175.1 Desulfobulbaceae bacterium
AAGAAATCATTGGTATCGCTTATGATGCCGGCGGAGTCACCACATCCACCATCACTGTACCCCTGGTTGCCGCCCTGGGTGTGGGACTGGCCTCAACCATTAGAGGTCGAAACCCCCTTGTGGACGGCTTTGGGCTTATCGCCTTTGCCTCCCTCCTCCCCATGATCTTTGTGATGGGTTATGGACTACTGGTTTTCAAGTAAAAAAAAGGAAATTGCTCCTGTGGAATTCATATATGATCTCAGCCAGACCTTATTTGCCACCTGCAGAGATGTGCTGCCGATCATTATTCTTATTATTGTCTTTCAACTCCTGATTCTGCGCCAACCCTTTCCACACCTGCGTCGTCTCGTTATCGGTGGTATCTATGTCATAATTGGCCTGGCTCTGTTTCTAACAGGACTTAAAAAGGCACTTTTCCCTCTTGGGAAAATTATGGCAACCCAGCTTTCGGATCCTGCTTTTATTTATGGCACAAACGCAATTGTAACTCAGGTAGACTGGACCGCTTACGGATGGGTGTATCTTTTTGCAGCCATGATCGGCTTTGCAACAACCATCGCCGAGCCATCTCTCATCGCGGTTGCCTACAAGGCCAGCGAGGTATCAGCAGGAACAATCAGCCAATGGGGTCTGAGAATCACCGTTGCACTTGGAGTTGCTTTTGGCATAAGCCTGGGAACATTTCGTATTATTACCGGCACACCACTATATATATATATTCTTGCAGGCTATTTAATTGTAATCGTGCAGACCATCTTTGCCCCTAAATCCATTATTGCACTGGCATATGATTCCGGCGGGGTTACTACTTCTACAGTAACAGTACCGCTGGTGGCAACACTTGGTCTCGGACTAGCCGCTACAGTGCCTGGACGAAACCCGGCCCTGGACGGTTTTGGCCTTATTGCCTTTGCCAGCCTTGTACCAATTATAACAGTTATGGGGTATGCCCAGTTTATGCAGTGGTCTAATCAACGCAAAACAAAATCCATGGAGAAGAATAATGCGCTTTAAACTTATTTTCTCATCTGTTAAGGCTGATATCACTGATGATGTTGTCGATGCAGCAAAGGACGCAGGTGCTACGGGAGCGACAATCATACCGGCCAGAGGTACAGGCATCAGAGAGGCGAAAACTTTTTTCGGCCTTTCGCTTGAGGCACAGACAGACATAATCCTTCTTCTTGTAGAAGAACATATTGCTGCCAAGATTCTGGACACCATAAAAGAAGTGGGCGAATTCCATAAACCTGGAACGGGCATTGCTTTTGTGGTTCCGGTTGAACATGTTGTGGGACTGGAAAGCCAGATGGAAAAATTTAAAGAAGAAGTTCGTGAGAGCTATTTTTAACGACACCTAAAACCTTAAGTTATTCGCTATCTCGTCAATCGGGATCAAACACTGACTGTTACTACAGCAGGAGATAAAACATGGCAGACGACAACACTAGAATTGTACGGGCAAGAGACGTGATGCATAAGAGAATTGTATCTATAGACGGCATGGCCACGGCCAGTGAGGCCGCCGCTATGATGCGAGCTGAAAAAACGTCCTCACTGCTTATAAAAAAACGAAATCCTGACGATGCATGGGCCATACTGGTCGTCCAGGATTTTATAAAAGGAGTAATAATACCGGGAATTTCCCCAAACGAAGTACATGTTTATGAAATCATGACAAAACCAATTATCACCGTACCGGCTGATATGGACATTCGGTATGCAGCCCGTCTCATTTACCGGGCCGACATCCGACGGGCCCCGGTTGAGGATGGTGGAAAACTTATTGGTATGATCTCCCTCTCCTCATTGATTCTCGACAACGATCTTTTTTAACCGCTGAATCAAAAGAATCCAACCGTCCCTACTGCTCTGGGACATCCCATGCTTCACCACCTCCTCTATTTTACCTCTTCGTGCAGGGCACCTGCATTGTTGCAATGCTGAAATATATGTTCTACACGGGAACAAATGTTACCATAAGTTAGAGCACACCATGAAGAAAGCGATGCGTCTTTTTACAGTTTTACGGCCAAAAAACAGCACCGAACATGGATGAAAAAAAGTTTATGCGTCACAGCTGCGACCACGAGCTAATACTTGACAGAACTGTAGTAAAAATGTTATCTATTTCACCACCTACACGGCGTAAGTAAGTGGAAGTGGACACTTTATTAAACCGCACCCGGCTAAGCAGCCTGCAAACTTCTCATTTCACAAATTTCACGTACTAGGGATTGAATGAAGCACGCTCTCGCACTGTCTGTATTGCTCTCTGCATTCTGGTTAATTAATTCCGGACACTATACATCACTTCTTCTTTTCTTTATGGTGGTATCGGTGCTGTTTGTTGCGGTACTGTGTCACCGGATGGACGTGGTTGATGGTGAGTCGCAGCCGCTTGCACTCACCTTTACTATCCCAATGTACTGGCTCTGGCTGATAAAGGAAGTCACAGTGGCAAATATCGCGGTGGCACGCTGCGTTTGGAAAGGTGCCGATTCAATCAGCCCTTCAGTCATCAAGGTCAAGGCCAACCAGAAAACCGATCTTGGTATTGTTATTTATGCAAACTCCATAACATTGACGCCGGGTACGGTCAGCATAGATCTGGAAGACAATGAAATCACGGTACACGCCCTAACTCGTGAAACAGCAGAGGATCTGCTCACGGGAGAAATGGACCGCAGAGTATGCAAGGTGGAAGCCTGATGTATATTATTCCGGCAGTTATTTTGCTCATAGTCATGGGAATCGCCCTGTGCCGTGCGTTCATGGGGCCCACCCTTTATGATCGTATTCTGGCCGTCAACACCTTTGGCACGAAAACAGTTCTGTTTATAGCAGTTATTGACTTTCTCTCCGGTAGACCTGCATTTTTGGATATCGCCATCGTCTATGCGTTGATAAACTTTATCAGCGTAATCGGGATTTTGCGATTTTTTGAGTATTCATCAAAAACTGCCCTGGAGGAGGAAAATTAATGGAACTCCTTCTTGACATAGTCAGCTGGATACTGCTTATAAGCGGCAGCTTTTTCACATTGACAGGTGCGCTTGGTTTACTCCGTTTTCCCGATTTTTTTACACGAACCCATGCTTCCAGTATCACTGACACTCTCGGTGCCGGGCTTATTTTAACCGGTTTGATGCTTCAGGCCGGATGGGGAATTGTGTTGGCAAAGCTTCTGCTCATCTTACTGTTTTCCCTGCTTGCCAGCACCACAGCCTGTCACGCTATGGCGAAAGCAGCCCTGAGAAGTGGTTTGAAGCCGCATACTGTAAATGACAATGACAATAGTAACAGCGAGGAGGAGACGTCATCGAAACCTTAATTGACTTTGTCCTACTCAGTTTTCTGGTGGTGACTGCAATTGCAATTGCCCGCATGCGTGATCTGTTTGCCGTGGTGATGCTCTCAGGTATATACAGCCTGCTGTCTGCCAGCTTGTTTTTAGATCTGGATGCCGTTGATGTTGCCTTTACCGAGGCCTCTGTCGGCGCTGGAATCTCAACTTTACTCTTTTTAGCGACGCTGAAACTTGTTCCCCGATATGAAAAAAAATCGCGCTACAAGCCAACGCTAGCCCTTGGGGTGGTCATCGCCACCGGTGCCCTCTTGATTTATGGAACGTTGGATATGCCACACTTTGGTGAGGCCGACGCCCCTGTGCACCAGCATGTAGCCCCAAGATATTTAAACGACTCAATGAATGAAGTCGGAATGCCCAATGTGGTGACCTCTATACTTGCAAGCTATCGAGGCTACGACACCCTGGGCGAAACTGTGGTTATTTTTACTGCCGGTATTGGTGTGCTATCGCTTCTCATGGTTTCCAGGCGTACCAAGGAAAAGGCCTTACAAAAGGTACCGGCCGATATGCAGCACCAGATCATTCTTCGCGTGGTAGCCAAGAT
>JAUVON010000132.1 GCA_030599175.1 Desulfobulbaceae bacterium
CCGGAGTCTTTTTCGGTTTTACCGAGAACTCCGAAGTCAAGTCCCATATTGTCAAGAAGTTTTGAGGTAGAACGGGCAATCTCAATCATGCGGTCATCGTAGGAAGTTATTGAATCGACAAAATAGAGGGTTGAGGCCTGTTCACCTTTTTCCAATACCTTTACCTCGCACTCTGCGGCGAACTCTTTATCTTTCACCCAGGCTGCTCGTTTTTTCTCCATCTTGCCCCAGGGGTTGCCACGTTTTTCAAGAGCTCTCAATGGTTTTTGCAGGGACTGGGGTACATTGCCTTCTTCCACCATGCCGCGGCGCAGGTCAACAATCTTATCGATATATTCAATACCAATGGGACATTCCTGCTCACAGGCACCGCATGTGGTGCAGGACCAGATCTCATCTTCTTCGTAGATGGAGCCAATCAGATCTTCACTCTCCTTGGCAGGACCGCCGGGTTTTTGAACCGGGTAGACCGGATAATTCTTAAAAACAAGATCCCTTCCCTTAATAGAGATAAAACGCGGCGAAAGGGGTCTTCCCACGGCGTTGGCAGGACATTGGTCTGAACATCTGCCACAGTCGGCACATGAGTAGAAGTCAAGGATATGTTTCCAGGTGAAGTCTTCGAGTTTTTTTACCCCGAATGATTCCAGATCGTCGAGATCTTCATCTTTAACACCGTATCTTACCGGCTTAATGTTACCTCGATCAAGACGCATGAAGTAGACGTTGAACAGTGAGGTGATAACGTGGAAGTGTTTACCAAGGGGCAGAAAACAGAGGAAGAAGAAAAAGGTCAGGTCATGAACAAAAAATGAGAAAACATGAAAAAACTGCAACGCACCCAACGGCAATGACATGAAGATGGACTTGAACAACCAGGCCAGGGTAAGAGGGGCAATATATTCTGCATGGAGTCCCTGCTGGATATTAGCGGCGGCAATACTGGCATCAAAGAAGCTCTCGGAGATCATTAAAATGGAGATAAGTGCCAGGACAAAAACAGCTTCCGCCGTATGGTCTTTACCGTATTTTTCAGGTACAGCGTAACGGGCAGGTTTAACAATGATCCGTCTGTATGCTGCAATTCCACAGCCGACCAGCACTGCGGTGGCTGCATAATCTTTCAGGATATTATAGAGATGTCCGAATGTACCACTGAACCCGGGGAGAACAAAGTTTTCTGAAAAACCGATTACCACCAGGGACGTGGCCCGGATACTGAGAATAAGAAAGCCAAAGAAGATAACAATATGGACAACACCTGCCAGCATATACCTGGGTTGACGATATTGGCCAAGCCATATTTTAAGCACATTAAAAAATCGTTCGGAGGGGCGGTCAAAACGGTTATCCGGAGCCGCATTCATCAGCGGTACAACGCGCATGGCCATCAGGTAGGTGAACACCACCAGACCTGTGAGTGGGATCAAAATAGAAAAGATAATAGTCGGTATCCCTAAAAAAGATGCGTTTGCCGGGGAGATGATCATTGTTTCCATTAGTGCTTTACTCCTGAGCTTCTGTCATAAAAAATAAGAAAATCAAAAAGAGAAGGTATTGATTTTATGCTGAACTGCTGCAATCACATATTGCGCCGGAATTGCCCTCCAACGTCATACAGTGCGGTGGTAATCTGGCCAAGGCTGCAATGTTTAACTGTCTCAAGAAGTTCTTCAAACACATTGTCGCCCTGAAGAGCAGTCACTTTTAAGCTTTCAAGGGCACCTGCACATTCGTTTTTATGTCGCTTTTGAAAATCGGCAAGGCGGTTGATCTGTTCATCTTTTTCATCGTCGGTTGCCCTGGCAAGTTCAAGGGTGGCATTCTGTTCGTCAAAATCAATTTCCGGGTTGAGAAAGGTATTGACGCCAACTATGGGAAACTCTCCTGAGTGTTTTAATCGTTCATAATACATCGACTCTTCCTGGATTTTACTTCGCTGATATCCGGTTTCCATCGCACCAAGAACACCGCCTCTGTCTGTAATTTTGTCAAATTCAACCAGAACAGCCTCTTCAACAAGGTCGGTCAAATCTTCGACAATAAAACTGCCCTGGTTCATATTCTCGTTTTTGGCAAGACCCCACTCTCTATTGATAATGAGCTGGATAGCAAGAGCCCTTCGCACAGATTCTGAACTTGGAGTGGTGATGGCTTCATCATATGCATTGGTATGCAGGCTGTTGCAGTTGTCGTAGATGGCGCAGAGTGCCTGCAGTGTGGTCCTGATGTCGTTGAACTGAATTTCCTGACTGTGCAGGGATCTTCCTGAGGTCTGGATATGGTATTTTAGTCTCATGGAACCGGAAGAGGCACCATATTTCTTTTTCATTGCCACTGCCCAGATACGCCTGGCAACTCTGCCGATGACAGTATACTCAGGATCCATACCGTTTGAGAAAAAGAACGAGAGGTTGGGTGCGATTTCGTCTATGTCCATGCCTCTTGCCAGATAGTACTCTACATAGGTGAAACCGTTTGAAAGTGTGAGGGCCAGCTGGGTAATGGGGTTGGCTCCGGCCTCTGCAATATGATATCCGGAAACGGAGACGGAATAGAAGTTCTTCACATTTTGGGCAATAAAATATTCCTGGATATCTCCCATCATTTTAAGGGCAAATTCGATTGAAAAGATACAGGTATTCTGGCCTTGGTCTTCTTTTAGGATATCGGCCTGGACAGTGCCACGAACATTGGAAAGTACATCTGCTTTAATTTTTTCATATTCAGTCGTATCTGGTTCCCTGTTCATCTCCGCTGCAAACTTATCCAGTTGCTGATCAATGGCGGTATTCATAAACATGGCCAGAATAATAGGTGCCGGACCGTTGATGGTCATAGAGACTGAGGTTGTGGGAGTGCAGAGGTCAAAACCGTCATAGAGTAGTTTCAGATCATCAAGAGTGCAGATACTCACTCCTGAAGTACCGATCTTGCCATAAATATCCGGTCGGATCGCAGGGTCCCATCCGTAGAGGGTGGCGGAATCAAAGGCGGTGGAAAGCCTTTTTGCTTCATAATTGCCCGACAGCAGTTTGAAGCGCTGATTGGTCTGGGCAGGCCCGCCTTCACCCGCAAACATGCGGGTGGGATCTTCTCCGGTTCTTTTCATGGGAAATACCCCGCCGGTGAAGGGAAAGTATCCGGGCAGATTTTCTCTTCGCGTCCAGCTGTAAATATCGGCTGGATCACTGAACTTAGGCAAAGATATTTTCGGAATTTTTGAATGGGAAAGGGATTCGGTATAGAGTGGTACTCGGATTTCACGGCCCCTTACAGTGTAAACGTATTCGTCTCCAGAGTACGCCTGTTTCATCTCTTCCCAGTTGCGAAGCGTGTCTGCAGTATCCTTATCGATGGTCTGGCTGATTTCAGACGCTTCTGATCTTAAAAGTGTAAGCAGGCTGTCAATTTCCGGGCTGTTTTTTGGTTCAAGTAACTCAGCACTCCGCTGAAGGTAATTATTTTGTCGAACTGCTTTTGCCTGTTGAGATGTCTTTTCATGGTAACCGCGGACTGTGGAACTGATTTCGGCCAGATATCGGATCCTTTCAGAAGGAATAACAATGGTTTTGGATGAAGACGTCTTTCCCTCTGGCTTGGGGAGAGAAGGGCGCAGTTTCATACCTGCACCGCTATTCAGTTCTTCAACTATGGCATGGTAAAGTGCGGTAACACCATCATCGTTGAATTTGGAGGCGATGGTGCCATAGACAGGGAGATCCTCCGGGGCTGTATCCCATTGTTTCCTGTTTCTTTGAACCTGTTTGCGAATATCTCTTATTGCATCATCGCTGCCTTTCTTCTCAAATTTATTGATTACGATCAGGTCGGCATAATCAAGCATATCAATTTTTTCGAGCTGGGAAGGCGCACCATATTCACTGGTCATTACATAGATGGAGGTGTCCGCTATTTCGGTAATATTAGAGTCTCCCTGACCTATGCCGGCAGTTTCCGCAATAACCAGATCAAAACCTGCTGCCTTAACCACCTTGATTGCTTCAGGTAGTGATTCAGCGATTTCTTTTGCAGAGTTTTGGGTCGCCAGACTGCGCATATAGACCCTGTCTGAGCTGGAAATTGAATTCATGCGAATTCGATCACCGAGAAGTGCACCCCCGGTTTTTTTGCGGGAAGGATCACAGCAGATAATAGCTATGGAAATGTCTTTGAAATCAAGCAGAAATCTGACAATTATCTCATCGGTAAGTGAAGATTTGCCAGCTCCTCCGGTTCCTGTAATGCCAATCACCGGCGGATTATTTTTTTCAGCAAGGGGAGAGATCTGACCCATCAGTTCAGTAAGATTTCCCTCCCGTCCTGCTTTTGCCTGTTGTACAGCGGTTATAAAGCCGCCAACTGTTTTGTGGTTATCCGGACTCAAAGCCTCCGGTTGGAGGTTATGGAAGGGAAGGGTGCTGAAATCCATCTCCTGAATAACATGATTTATCATTCCCTGGAGGCCAAGGTTTCTACCGTCTTCCGGGGAATAAATCTTGGTGACGCCATATTCTTCCAGTTCTTTGATTTCATCAGCAACAATTACTCCACCGCCTCCGCCGAAAACTTTAATATGTGCAGCATCTTTCTCTTTTAAAAGATCGATCATATAATTGAATGATTCCATATGGCCACCTTGATAGCTGGACATGGCAATCCCCTGGGCATCTTCTGCTATAGCGGTATCGACAAGTTCCTGAATAGACCTGTTATGGGCGAGATGGATAACTTCAACACCGGAATCCTGCAGAATTCGACGCATTATGTTAGTCGATGCATCGTGACCGTCAAAGAGTGAGGTGGCTGTTATAACGCGGATTATATGCTGAGGTTTATAGATTGCAACTTCATCTTTCATGGATTATTACCTTTCCTATAATAAAGTAAAATGGCAAAACAGGTTTTTACGAAACCATCAATGGTCAGTTTATCATTAAATTAGTTCTTTGCTTCTTCAAGATAACTCATTATAAATTCCGTCTGCTGTTCAATATACTCGTCAATTGTGAAGATCTTTGCAAAATACCAGCGCCTGAAAGCCCATGTATGTCCCATTATCGATATATTATGACCGATAAGGTTTATAGTATTGTCATCCAGATCCGGTAATTTCCCCAACACCCTCAGTTGTTTCATGGCATCGATAAAGAGGTTGGTTATTCTCAGCTCGGCTTCCAGCACCTTTTTTTCCCATTTTTCAGGAAGAAAATGAGTGACCTGGTACATGAGAAGGACATGGTCACTCATGCGGTCACAGACCAGGAAATATTCACGTATTACTTCAGCCAGGGCATCCTTGCTGTGGGTGGGGCGGGCCAAAGCGTCTTTCACCCCTTGCTCAACCTCAGCGTGGATTGCGATGGCTACAAGATAAAGAATATCATCTTTTGTTGAAATATATTCGTAGAGTGAACCTATTGACAATCCGGTTTCCTTTGCCAGTTCCCGAGTTGTTGTTTTGTGATAGCCGTGCTTGATAAAGAGTTTTACTGCCGCATCAACTATTTGTCTTCTTCGTTTTCTGACCAGATCTTTGTTCTTGATATGCGTTACAATTTCACCATCAGGGTCAATCTTCCTCGTCATTCCCCTCTCCCTTGGCTGTTCATTCCTGGACGAATACTGCCTTTAAAATCGGTAAAACTATAAAGTATACAAAAACCGGTGATAACAAAAGGTAAAACTGAACATCAATTTAGTGCGGATGGCTACCCCTGACAATTTGGTAAAAAAGTCACTCGAAGCTTCGGCTTCAGGTGGCCATGGAAAAAATGATTCTAAAGCTCATTTTCATTGCTCAGAAGAGGGGTAGATGGTTATGAAAAAATGGTAAGGGGCAATTACCCCTTACCATTACGTTACTCTACTTCTTTTTAGAACTGAGTTCAGGGAAGTCCCAGTAGAAAAATTCATTTTTCTGCGACTGTGCACCACTTTCCTGTTTCTCTACTTCCTGCTGACGAAGTTCAACCCTGCGGATTTTTCCGCTGAGAGTTTTGGGAACCTCGGGAACAAATTCAATTATTCTAGGAATTTTAAATTTCGCCAGGATGTTGATTGTATGCTGAAAGAGTTCAAGGGCAAGCTCTCTGGAAGGTTCATAGGATTTGTTCAGGATAACGAATGCCTTTACAAGCTGATGGTATTTCTTGTCAGGAACACCTACAATAGCAGTTTCTGCAACAGAAGCGTGTTCCATTAGTGCGCTTTCCACTTCAAACGGTCCGATACGAAAATCAGAAGATTTAATAACATCATCACTTCGGCCTACAAACCACCAGTAGCCTTCTTCATCAAATGTTGCACGGTCGCCGGTATAATAGAAGTCGTTGATAAAGACACCAGCCATCTTTTCAGGATTGCCGATATATTCTGTAAAGAGTCCAATTGATCTCCATTTATCAAGCTTTACAACTATATGACCAACCTCATCAGGCTTGGTGATCTCATTTCCTTCATCATCAGCCAGGGCAACATCGTACATGAAGGAAGGCTGGCCGAATGATCCTGAACGCATTTTTCCGTTCATCCAGGGATGGTTCCCGATCATGGCGGTGGATTCAGTTTGACCGTAAAAGTCACGAATTTCTGTTCCTGTTAATTGTTTCCATTGGGAAATAACTTCAGGGTTGAGTGGCTCACCTGCTCCGATGGATTGTCGCAGTGACGATAGATCATATTTGGAAACATCGAGATTAATGAACATTCTCCATGCAGTTGGAGGAGCACAGAAGGTTGTGATCTTATGAGTCGAAACTGCATCGAGATAGGCGTCTCCGTCCAGAACTCCGAAGTTAAAACCTGATGCTGATGCACCTACGTTAAAGGGGGCAAAGAAACTTGACCATGCCCATTTGGCCCAGCCGGGAGCTCCCAGGTTGTGATGTACGTCATCCGGGCGAATACCTGTCATAACAGAGGTGGAGAGATGACCCAGGGGATAGGAAGTTGCAGTATGACCAACTCGTTTGGGCAGACCGGTTGTTCCTGAAGTGAAAAAACAGAAGAGCAGGTCAGTTGACTTGGTCTTTGCTGCTTCAGATTTACCAGCCTCATTTGCAAGTTCGCTATAGCTCGTCCATCCATCCTTGTCACCCCTGACCAGTTTGATCTTAGGGCTAACGTTGGTCAATTTTAATGCCTCATCAATAATATCCACGTATATTTCATCAGCAAGGATAGACTCGGGAGGGTAGGTTTCAAACCTGAATTGAAGTTCTCTGAGGGTCATTGTGGTGGCAGTGGGGACTGCAACCAGGCCGCCTTTGATGCAGGCATAACTGGTAAACCAGGTTTCCGGGACAATAGGCATCATCATGTACATATTGTCTCCCTTTTCAACGCCGGATTTTCTTAATGCGTTGAGGCACTGGTTGCCACAGGCA
>JAUVON010000162.1 GCA_030599175.1 Desulfobulbaceae bacterium
AAAATGAAGCAGTTTGTGACGGTGTTTGTGGAGCAGATGGTAGCGTAGGTCTGAATAAAAAAGGGTATGAATTAAAACTAAAAGCTTATTCACTGCTAGAACATTCACCAGTCAGTACACTTGCATAAAGCGGGTACAAAAGCGGGTATTTGTTGGGTGGCAAACGATTAGACATATGGTAAATATTTGATATTAAACATGTATGCTACACATTAGTGGCTCCGACCTCCGCACCAATGCCAAGATAGCGTAACTTCTAGAGATTCTAGGGGTTACGCTATTGTTGTTTTTGGGGTTTTGATGTTTGGTTTCTTGGTGTGGTTACATGCGGGTGACATGTAATAAGGAAAAAATATTCCATAACAACGAATAAGTTTCTTGACCCGTCCCTTACATTTATATCTGTAGCCTCGGAGATAGTACTGTTCAAAAACCGCTATCAAAGTGAACTTGAAAACGACACTTACAGGAAAATACCATGCCAACACCGGATCAATGCAAGGCTACATATCATGGCGGCATAGGCTCTCTGCTTAGAACAGCCTACCAGAGAGAATTTACTATGCTGGAAATGGGCAAGTGTAAAACCAAATTTCCTGAGTTTGACCAATGCAATGGTATGCAACGCTGAATGCTGAACAGCGTAAGCGGGTTGATGCGGTTCTGGTTGCGGAATATGGGGTGTAGCAAGAACGGAATATAGTGAAATCAGAAGAACAATGTCTTGTAGCTAATGGAGTCCTTGATGATTGCCCAAGGAGAAGAATTGCTATCTTCAAAGTGTCCTTGCACAATTCCACAAAGCATGTCAGCAAATTGCAAATTGTAATTTGCTGAACTATCTGCATCAGTAGTATTAAGGATTGTACTGGAACTCTTGTCAAACCAAAGTTTGGTTTGTAAATAATCGTGCAAACTGTTACCGCTCTTAATCTTAATACTTCTCTGATCAGGTATAAATTCGACACGATCATGGTGACTCATTTCGTGAAGAAGCGACAAGCCAATCATGTAGTTGTAAAGCTTGTTGGGATCAGACCTTATATGAGATTGAACGTTTTCCTTTCGGACTGTTATTGACAGGTAACGGATGGCCGTTTTTTCCTTTGCACATAAATCCGCAGCCTTAGTTGCAAAGAACTCACGCTCAGCTATAGTCAAATCTGACCATTTTTTCTCGCTCTTTGTTCGCCACTTGAACTTGTTATATAATTTTCTGATCAAGCGTTTCGGTAAATGCCGTTTCTCAGGTGTAACAACAAGGCTGGCAATTGTTAAAAAACGACTAGATCCGCCGCGTCTATAAGGATTGGAGAATTTCCAACCTAAATCGCCACTTTCATCGAGGTATATTATTATTGAGCTCATAAAATGGTGGGGTAAAAAAGACAAAAAAAAAGGCGTGATCCCTGGGGCCGACGTCCTTAAAAGAACGCTTACGATACCAAAATGGCGTCGCAGCTGGCCAGGATTTACTCACACCTTACTTCTAAAAGTATGCAATATGGCTACAAATGTCAAGAATTATCGCCTCCCCGGATCGGGTAGATCTTAAAATTAGCGAATAGTTTATGTCTCTCCTGGCCTGCAAAATAGTACTCTCCTCACTGGCTATGGCCTGAGAAACAGAACCACCACACTGCTTAACATCCTGGCGATTTGTAACCTTTTGATTATCCAATAGAGTGGCTATCATCATCCTCATTTCAGAGATTTCTTTTCTCAATGATTTTATTTCTGATCCAAAGTTTTCATTGGTTCCAATATTTTTAAGCTCGTTCACTGCCTTGTGAGCTGACCTCTTTTTACTTTAGAGAAAGAAGAAGGTGATTTGAGTGCAGCAGTAAAACCTAGTTATTCAATTTATGAGATTTGGTGTTACCTTGCATTATTCAGTCTCTTGAAAAAGCATCTCAAAGATTGGACTTGGAGTAATGGTGGCCTCAGGAAATTACTTTCTATTACAGGAACTGGGGCCGGTGCGAAACTCTCAGCGGTTTCGCCATCTGGGGACATGGTTTTGGACGTCCTCTTCAACCCTGTTTTTGTCAGCTATTATGCCCATAAGGATCAAGACCGCTGGTCTTTATCAAGTGAGAGAAGACCTGATTTTGTCATTTCTTTAAAGAAAAATAGAATAGAAGGCAGATGGATATTTTTTGATGCGAAATATCGGGTTGGAAGGCGAAATCTGGAGGATGCTTTCCAGTCAGTGCATATTTATCGAGATTCATTGCGATATGACGAATATGGAGGTAAGTGTAGCGCAGGTTGTCTCTTGTCGCCATCAATGTCACCAGACTCAAAGCAATGGTTCTCGAAAGAATATATAGATGCATATTTATCAGGTGTCTGGGAACTGAAACCGGGAAAAGAATATGGTTCGGAAATGGCTGAGTGGATTATGGCCATGCTTGGCTGTTAAGAAATAAGTAATGCGATTTTTCAAATCTGCTTCTTTTGGCTGCCATCTAATCCAATCATTTTCTCTACAGTACATCTTTTGTAGAGGAGAACGGGTATGTCCAATATTACCACAAGAACCATCAAGAGTGCTCAACCAACATCATCGGCTTACTTCATTAGAGATAGCAATCTAAAAGGGTTTGCTCTCAGAGTCTTTCCAACGGGTTTCTACAAGGGCTGGTGCTGTAGATTCAGCCAAGGACTCGAGGATTAAGGAAATCTTTTCCCAAAAGACTTTGAAACCTTGTTCCTCAGTCTTATCGTGTCTTCATGACAATATCACTCAACATAGTGAATATAAAAGTAGCATCCGTGTCAAACAGCCCCAGAGGCTACTTTTATAGTGCTTATTGATTATGTAATTGTCATGCTACCAGTGAAAACTCAAACCGGCCAATGGTCCCTGCTGCAGGGCATCATAGGCGTAACGGTCTAAGCCGCTACCGTTGTCGTAGTCGTAATCCATCCATTTATATCCAAAGAAAACAGATCCCCAGTCTTTGAACTGATAATCAAACATGCCGATAAGGTTCCAGACAAAGTCTGAACCGCCGGCACCAATGTCACCCCGGCCGATGAATGTCCAGTTGTCAGAAATATGTGTAAAGATGCGGAGACCTACAAATCCGTCCCACCATGTTTCAGTCACATCTACAGGCACAGGTCCGGGGTTCAGATTCACTTTCAGATCCTGACGTGTATATCGGGCACCGCCTAACAGCTGAATGTCGTTAATGCCCAATGTGGCAACCCTGTAGGCAACACCTAGTTCACCCAGCTGGTTCTTGAAATCTATCTCCGCACTTGCCACCGAAGGTGTTTCGATCGAAGGGTCAAGATTGACATATTGATATTCTGCAAAAAGAGTCCAGTCTCTCTTCTGTGCTTCAAAATGAACAGTGAAAACTGCAGCCAGGTTTTCCAGAACATCATCGGTGAAGGTGATGTCCAAAGGAGCAGTCACCGGCCCGATCTGGGAAGTCCCGTCGATATTCATACCCCAGAGAAAGAACGGTGACAAGGTAAAGTGCCACTCATCATCTGAGGAATTCGCGTCTGCAGCCATTGCTGAACCAGCGATGCAGATTGACAGACAGACAGGCAGTACTACTTTTTGCAGGGATTTGATCTTCATGCTCACTTCCTCCTTGTATTTACTGTTTATGAAAGATCAGGTGATTAGGCTATAGGGTACAGTGTGTCACCACCCTTTCAATATGAACCAATTTATTCAAGGTCATTTCACAAAAGTACAACCAAGCTCAGCCTGTGGTCATGGGATGTGTGAACATGGCGTGTCGCAGCTGCAGCATCTCGAGTCGATCTTCTTCTGTTTTTTTAATAAGCAGTCCATGCTCCATGGCGTGAAAGGTGATCAGGGTACGTGCCCGCATCTCCTGCTCTTTTCCCCCAAACCCCATTTCAGCAAACAGATTACGTATAAAATTCAGCCGTCGTTTATCTGTTTTTCTCACGATATGCGCCACCTGGGGCTCCATCAGGGCCCATGCCCTGACGGCAATGTCATATCGTGTCAAATCGTTGATAACGATGTACTGCATCAGTTCAAACAAACGTTTCTCTGCGCTGCCCTGTACCTGTTTCATATGTTCAACAACGACCAGGGTGGAAATCTTGGCCCAGTGTTCAACAAGGCTGAGGATGAAATCATCGCGGTCTTTGAAATGCCAGTAGAAACTTCCCTTGGTAACCCCCATGCACCGAACCAGATGATCAATGCGCAGCTTGGTATTGCCATCCTTGATAAGGATCTCCAAGGAAAACTCAAGCCACTTTTTTCGAGTGAGGTTTTTTTTCTGTTTCTTCTTTTTGTCTATTACCATACTAAAAAGTATTGACACAATGTGGTGCTTATGTCAAGGTAAAACATACTAAAAAGTATGAGCTGTAATGTGACTGATCGGCAATAAGCAGCTATGGTGAAAACACACAAATAAGAGGGGGAGCAACCATGGAAAAGAATTGTAAAAAACTACTACTGGTGGGTATGTCACTACTTCTGTCAAGTTTATTTGCCGCTTCAGGACTCCTGGCTGCCGGTGGCCCTGTGAAAGATCCAGTGGGGATAGCTCCTGACAGATACGTCTATTATCCTGGCACCGAGCAACTTGGTCAGGATGAAATTCGTCTTGTGGCCCTTGGTACCGGGATGCCTGCAGCACGACGCAGTCAGGCCGCTACATGCTGGCTTGTAGAGCTGGGAAATGGGGACAAGTTCCTCTTCGATATCGGCACCGGTGCTAACGCAAATATGGCGGCGCTTATGATCCCATTCGATTTCCTGAGTAAAATATTTTTAACTCATCTGCACACTGATCACTGGGGGGATCTCCCTGGTCTATGGGCTGGTGGCTGGACTTCCGGACGCACAGGGCCCTTGGTCATATGGGGGCCAAGCGGCGCTACCGAAGAGATGGGTACCAAGTACGCAGTAGAACATTTCCTCAAGGCCTACAACTGGGACCGCATGACACGACTGGCCAATCTGGCTTCAAAACCTGGCCAAATCATCGTCCATGAGTTCGATTACAAGCAGGAAAATAAAGTCGTTTACGAAAAAGACGGAGTAGTTATCAAATCCTGGCCGGCGATCCATGCTGGCGACGGGTCAATAAGTTATGTCCTTGAATGGAAGGGTATGAGGATCGTGATTGGTGGAGATACCATGCCCAACAAATGGTATATCAAGTACGCCAAGGACGCGGACCTTGCGATTCATGAAGCATTCATGACCCCTGAACAGTTGGTCAAATTTTATAACCAAGCTCCCAAGACAGCCCTCGGAGTCGGAACGTATGTCCACACCTCTCCCCAGGCATTCGGGAAGGTTATGAGCGAGATAAGACCACGCCATGCGGTTGCCTATCACTTTTTCAACGAAACGGAAACCCGCTACAAAATCTATGAGGATATCCGGCAGACCTACGACGGGCCGTTATCCATGGCAAAAGACAACATGGTGTGGAACATCACCAAAGACAATATCACCGAACGGATGACGGTCTCCGCCGAAGAGGCATGGGGAGTTGTCGGCCCTACTGCACCACCACCGCCGGACCATACAGTTCCAGACCAGCTGACAAAATGGTCGCTTGATCATCGATGGAACGTGGACGACGTGCAGCAGGATATGATTAAGGCGTTCAAGGAAAAGTACAATATGAAGTAATATTAATCAGTTCCAAGTGATTACCCGCAACTTGAAATTAAAAATGTCAGGCAACCATTTAATGTAGCCTGACATTTTTTTTCATACTTTACCTATTATGTAAAGCATACAGTATAGCCTATACATCAGTGAAGAATCTAAAGGGGATAGCCAGGATCAGATCTCTGATGCCAATGGTTTTGACCTGACAGGACGTGTTACAGGGCTCCCTGTCTACCGTTTTATCTGGCCTTTCATTTTTTTAAATCTGTTGTAAACTTAAACAGTTCTCTAAGTAAGAGATAATGCAAACAATCTCCATTAAGGTTTTAATTGAAAAATATATCATTTTTTTTATTCACTTCCGTCATAATTTTGTTTTCTTCGACGTCACGGGCCGACTGGATTAACCTGACCGGAGCGGAGAATGCCAGAAATATAGCGGAAATATATATTGAGAAAGATCATGTGACGATCAAGTTGGAAGTCTTTGTCCAGGATTTGCTTGCTTTTGATGAACTTGTCCCGGATGATTTTTTTCCCGAGCCCATTCCAGGCAGACCTGATCCTGAAGAACGGATCAGAATCTTTGCCGACAAGACTTTTCAGGTCATCACCGACACCGGCGAAAAACTGTCTGCACAACTTGATCTGGTTGAACCTCGGATGCGTGTTGAGAGGCCATCCCCCTTTGCCGGTTCCATTAATCCCTATACCCGGCAAAAGATACCCGGTCCCCCTGATGACAAGCGGGTTCTCTATGCTGAGCTGACCTATCCTTTTCAAGGCAAGCCAAAATCCCTTACCTTTATCCCTCCGGTTGATGAAAATGGATTTCCCAAAGCATCCACAGGGTTTCTCTGCTATCACGAGG
>JAUVON010000182.1 GCA_030599175.1 Desulfobulbaceae bacterium
AGAACAATAATGTAATAAAAAAATGGAAAAATTACAAAAATGTCAAATGTTCTGTTGTGTGAAATGATGTCTTAAAACATGCAACCTATTGTAATTACAATTATTGTAAGTTATCCGCCGGGATGGCACGTATATTGGAGTATATGCTGATCAGAAAAGCAATCAATGAAGGGATCGCAATGAACAAGGCAGGGATACGGTGCAGTGCATGATCTCAAAATTTCGGACTGAATATCAGAGCCTGGAAAAACTGTGGCAGCAGGGAACCGGCGGGGGCGAGCCACTTCGTGAATACAGCATGCTTGTTGACAGGTTTCTTGTCAGCTGTTTCCACAAGATAGACGCGGAGAATAAAGAAACCTCTGTTGCCCTGGTAGCCCTTGGTGGATATGGTCGCCAGGAGCTTTTCCCCAGGTCTGATATTGATTTAATGATTCTTTATCGATCCGAATATAGAGAGGTCGGCAAGGTTGCTGACTCCATTCTCTATCCGCTCTGGGATACGGGTCTTGAGGTCGGTCACGGGGTGCGAAGTGTTGAGGAGTCGATCAGCCATGCGGCGGAGGACTATTTTTTCCGGGTGGCCCTGCTCGATGCTCGATTGATCTGTGGGTCGGCTGATCTGTTTGAGGAGTTGAAGAGCATTTACAGGAGTCGTTTTGTTGATGGTCATCGGGAAGAGTTCGTTATGGAGATGAAGTCTCATCGTATTGCCCGTCGCAGGCGATTCGGGACTCACAGTTACCTTCTTGAGCCCAATATTAAAGAGGGTCGGGGGGGAATGCGGGATGTTCAGACCATGCTCTGGACAGCGCGGGTTGTCTACGGCTTGACCGGACTGGAGGATATGGTCAGTGCCGGTCTGCTGCTTGATGAAGAGAAGAAAGATTTCATTGATGGTCTGGAAATGCTGATTCGCCTTCGTACCTTTCTTCACTATCTCAGTAAGCGGAAAAATGATCAGCTCTATTTTGAACAGCAGGAGGAGGTGGCAGAAGCGTTTGGTTATCGGGCGAAAAACGGTGTTCTTGCGGTGGAAGATTTCATGCGCGATGTGTATGGTTGTCTTCAAAATATTTCAGTCATTACCGATCTCTTTTTCGATCATGTTGATGAGGTGCTTGGGCTTTTGGCAGGCAGTGCAGAGATTCCTGATAAGGTTGTGGAAAAGGGGATCGAGGTTCGCAGGGGAAAAGTTCATCTTACCGCCAGAACTGCCCAGTTGCAGATGAAGCCGCATATTCTTATTCGTCTGTTTCTGGTAATGGCTCGTACAGGGCTGCCCCTTCATCATGGAACTCGTAAGATAATTCGCGGATATCTTCACCTTGTTGACGACAAGGTACGTTCTTCCCCGCGGCTTGCTGGTACTTTTTTTAATATTATGTTTGAGGCACAGGATGTCTTTGCAGTATTGGAAGCGATGCTGGAAACCGGGGTTCTGCCGTCGTGTATTCCTGAGTTTTCGCGAATCATTACCCTCGCTCAATATGATGTATATCATATTTATACCGTGGATCGTCATTCATTGCAGACTGTGGCTGAGTTGAAGCAGCAGGCAAAAGAGATGAAGGGGGTGCACCACAATGTGAAATCGCAGAAGGTTCTTTATCTTGGTGCGCTTCTGCATGATGTCGGTAAAGGGTCAGGTCGGGATCACTCTGTCGAGGGTTCCGGGCTCGCTGCTGCTGCAGGAAAACGGCTTGGCTTGAGTGAAGGGGACTGCGATTCTCTGGCATTTGTTGTCAGGCATCATCTTTTTATTCCTGAAAATGCACTGCGAAGAGATCTAAATGATTCTCTTTTTATTCAAAGATGCGCCGAAACCATCGGTGACCTGGATAAGTTGTCAATGCTTTACCTGATCTCCGTTGCTGATTCAAAGGCAACCGGACCATCTGCCTGGAGTGACTGGAAGGCGGCTTTGATGGAGGAACTCTATTATAAGGTGTATTCATATTTTGACTCGCGTCGCAAGGGGAGCACTGAAGCTGCTGTACCTGAAGAGCATGCGGGGCAGGGGGTTGAATGGCTGCGTGATCAGGCCGGAGCGCAGCTGAATGGAGAGAGCGGAGTCAGGGTGGATATGGCCGTCCTTTCCGAGGACTATATGCTCTCCTTTGCGCCTGAGGTTATTGCCCGACATATCTTGATTCACAGGGACAACTACCCGCTATTACGGCAGAAGTCGTTGGTAAAGGCTGATGAAGGTACTGATAGCTGGTCATTGCTTATTATGGCTGCCGATCGTCCAGGGTTGCTGGCAAAGATTTGTGGAGTGATGGCGCTGAATAACCTGGCAGTAATCAGAGCACAGATTTTCACCTGGGAGGATGGCACCGTTGTCGATGTGCTTGATGTGAGACCGACTGATGGCCTTGGCTTTGCTGAAAAAGACTGGCAGGCCCTTAATGATGATCTGGATAAAGCTATTTGTCATCGGTTGGGTTTGGGGCATCGGCTGCACAGTAAGCTGTCTTCCGGGTACCCTTGTCGGCGCGACCTGATTGGAGAGATGGCGACCAAGGTGCTGATCGATAATAAAAGCTCAGACGTCTATTCGGTTATCGAGGTCTATTCAGTTGATCTGCCGGGTCAGCTTTATCGTATTACGCAGATGCTGGCGGATTTTGGCATGAATATCCATAAAGCCTATATTGCTACAGAGGTCGGTCAGCTTATTGATGTTTTTTATGTGCTCGATGATCGCGGGAAAAAGCTGACTGATACAGAATTTCAGCAGGAAATAACTCATGGTCTGCTTCATTCTGTTGATTGTTCTGTTGGTCAGGGTGCTGTATGAGAAGCGTATAAAAATAACAAAGATGTAAGAAAAAATGATTTGCCTGTTGTAAAACCTGTCAGAAATGTTATTTAAATGCGATTGGTTTGGTAAGTAAAAAAAGGCTGATTGCAACAAAATTATACTGAAAAAAGGAGAGTGTGAAAAATGACTAGAGAACAAATAATGAAAATAATTGAAGAAGAAAATATTCAGTTTTTTCGCCTTCAATTTGTGGATATCTTCGGTTTTATGAAGAATGTCGCCATTCCCAAGAGTCAGATTGGCAAAGCTCTGGACGGGGACATGATGTTTGATGGTTCCTCAATTGACGGCTTTGTGCGTATTGATGAATCTGATATGTATCTCAAGCCGGACTATGATTCTTTTACTGTTCTTCCCTGGAGAAATAAGGACGGCATAGCTGCTGCCCGTATAATATGTGATGTATATAAGGCAGACGGGACTCCTTTTGAAGGATGTCCCCGGGTCAATCTCAAGCGCGTTCTGGCCGAGGCAAAAGCACTGGGCTACACTATGAATGTGGGAACCGAGGCTGAGTTTTTTCTCTTTGAAAGGGATGAAAAAGGTACACCTACAACAATTACCAACGATGTTGCCGGCTACTTTTCACTGGATCCCGAGGATATGGCCAACGATTGTCGCCGTGAAATTATCGAGGTGCTTGAACAGATGGGATTTGAGATTGAAGCATCCCATCATGAGGTTGCCGAAGGTCAGCACGAGATCAATTTTAAATATTCCGATGCCCTTGAGGCAGCGGATAATACCGTAACATTCAAGTGGGTGGTGAAATCCGTTGCCGCAAAGTATAACCTGCACGCAACCTTTATGCCCAAACCGATTTTCGGCGTAAACGGATCTGGTATGCATACCAACCAGTCTCTCTTTAATCTCGATGGCACCAATGCGTTCTTTGATGAGAGTGATGAGTTGCAGCTTTCAAAGGTGGCCTATTCATATATTGCCGGTTCTCTGAAAAACGCACGTGGTTTTGCCGCGGTTACCAATCCACTGGTTAACTCCTATAAGCGTCTTGTGCCAGGGTATGAGGCACCTGTTTATGCTGCATGGTCGGCCTCCAACCGCTCTGCTCTTATCCGGATTCCCGCTGCCCGCGGTCTTTCCACCCGGACGGAGATCCGTTGCCCGGATCCGGCTGCCAACCCGTATCTGGCTCTGGCGATGATGCTCAATTCAGGTCTTGACGGTGTAAAGAATAATCTTACTCCACCGGATGAAGTGGCCCAGGATATATTCAAGATGACTGCTGCTGAAATGGAAGAGGAGGGTATCAGCGTTATGCCCTCAAATCTGCAGGAAGCGATAGATGAGCTGAAAGCCAGTCCAATTGCCAAAGATACCCTGGGACCACATATTTTCAGGAAGTATATTCAAGCAAAGGAGAAGGAATGGGATCGTTTCAGGACTGCGGTTACCGATTGGGAGATTAAGGAGTATCTTACTGTTTATTAAATCGGTTCTGAAAAGTTTTGATAGTGTGTTGTCCGCCCGCATTCCTGCATAAGGTGTGCGGGCTTTTTTGTACCTGTGCCATGGAACAACAGCTCTTGCCAATTTCTCTCTTTATAAGTAGTGTCTGTTGCAGTTATTTAATCCTCATTTGAACACTTTGAAAATGGTCTGGCTGAAAAAGAAAAAACAGAAAGTTGTAGCTGCAGTTCTACCCGGTATCATGCGTGAACGGGGGTGGGAAACGCAGCTTGACCTTCACTCCATTTTTCCCCGGTGGGTTGACCTGGTGGATGCGGAGGTGAGTGATCATGCCCTGCCTCTGAAAATTGTCCGCGGCACCCTGTGGCTGGAGGTCGAAAATTCTTCCTGGCTGCAGGATTTGCAATACCGGAAAATGGAGTTGCTGGATACCCTCAATCAGTCCCTCAGGCTTTCCAGGCTCAATGATATTAAAATGGTTTTGCCCGTTGGCAGGAAGAAAGGCAAAAAAGTACCCGATCGTTCTGTGCGTTTTGTCAAACCGGATGAGGCAAAAATAGCAGCTTTCGAGCAGCAGGTAAGCTGTATTGCGGATGAAGAGTGTAGGGAAGCATTGATGCAGTTCTGGTATCTTTCACATGCCTGCAAGATTAAAGACAAAAAATAATGTTACATCAAAATATCCTGAGCGCCATAGGCAACACCCCTCTTATACGAATTAACCGGATTTTTAAAAGTGATACCGTTGAAATGTACGGTAAGCTGGAGTCGAGCAATCCCGGTGGCTCCGTTAAAGAGAGAATCTCTCTCTCTATGATTGAGGCGGGTGAGGCAAGTGGGGAACTGACGGCGGAGAAAATAGTACTTGAGGCTACAAGTGGAAATACAGGTATCGGCCTCGCCATGGTCTGTGCCGCCAAAGGATATCGTTGCCTTCTGGTGATGCCCGAGTCTGCATCCATTGAACGGAGGAAGATCATGCAGGCCTATGGCGCGGAAATTCTTCTGACCCCGGCTAAAAGAGCGACAGATGGTGCGATAGAAAAAGCATACGCCCTGGCCAGGGAGTTTCCTGGTCGATACTTCCTGACAGATCAGTTCAATAATGAAGCCAACTGGCAGGCACATTATGATCGAACCGCACCTGAAATCTGGCAGCAGACTGAAGGTCGGGTTACCCATCTGGTGGCCACCCTGGGCACTTCAGGTACAGTTATGGGACTGTGTCGCTGGTATAATGAATTCCAGCCCCACGTGAAAATCATTGCAGTGGAGCCTCACCTGGGACACAAAATCCAGGGACTTAAAAATATGAAGGAGTCGTATAAGCCTGAAATATTTGATAAAAATGTCCCTGATGAAGTCTTGAAAGTTGATGATGAACCCGCTTTTGAGATGGCCAGAAATCTTGCCAGGCAGGAGGGTATACTGGTCGGGATGAGCAGTGGGGCGGCCATGTCGGTTGCAATCAATTTTAGTATAACGCTTGATAATGGGCTTGTGGTGGTGATGCTGCCCGATAGTGGAGAGCGCTACCTGAGTACGCCTCTTTTTACTCCTCCCCAAAGGGAAGAGAAAAAGGATCAGCTCTTTTTCTATAATACCATGAGCAAGAAAAAGGAGTTGTTTGTACCCCGGCAGGAGGGGAAGGTCACGTTCTATTCTTGTGGTCCAACTGCATACGAATTTGCAGATCTGCAGCTTTGCCGCAGGTTTGTTGTCTCTGATCTCATTGGTCGCACCCTGGAGGC
>JAUVON010000073.1 GCA_030599175.1 Desulfobulbaceae bacterium
AAATGAATTTCACAACGAAGCATGAAAGTCGGGCTTGAGATGGGTGTTGCCAAACGTCCTCGCTAGCTGTGGATTGTTGTGGCAACACCCCTCCCAACCCCTTTTCTTCCAGATAGCACATGACTTTCATATAAACTATTTCATTTTTGCCGGTTGCACTCCCTGTGTAACCGGCTCTTTTTATTATGATACAAAAAGCTATCATAGAGCACCTGGACAGGGCAAAGCGTATGGCGGTCTCTGGTCTGCGCGGCTCCAGCAGTGCCTGGCTGTCGGCCAGTATTGCAAAGGAGGGCAACTGTTGCTGTATTGTCCCTGACGAACATTTAGTTTCAATATTCAAACAGGATCTGAAACTTTTCACAGACAAATATCTCTTAAGTTATCCGGGTCATGAAATCCCGCCCTATACCCCTCTTTCTCCTGACCAGCAGACCACTGCTGCAAGAATCGCCACTCTATATCAGCTAAACGAGAGGAACTCCGGCTATATCATGATTACCTCCGTTGAGGCACTGCTGCGAAGAGTCATGCCGAAAACCCTGCTGACCCACGTATCAGAATATCTGATGGCCGGGGAAGAGTGCGACCAGGACAACCTGATTTCAAGCCTTATCTACCTCGGTTATGAAAAAGTAGCCCTGGCACAATCAGTGGGAGATTTTTCTGTTCGCGGCGGAATCATCGATATATTCCCGCCTCCTTTTCTTCTCGACGGAGGGGATTTGCACGAAGGGCCAGTCCGGCTCGATTTCTTTGGTGATACCATCGAATCTCTTCGTTCCTTTGACCCCTTCAGCCAAAGGTCAAAGAGAGACATTGTTGATGCCACCCTGCTGCCGGTAACTGACGTCCTTATTGACTATGGGTCTGCCGACAGACGCAAAAAAATAATTCGAGAATTTCAGGTGTACGGCAACAGTTCCGGATGGGATAACGATGAAACTGTTCGGATCATTGAGAGAATTAAAAGTGGTCAGCGCTTTGCCGGCATGGAATTTTTCCTGCCCCTTTTTTATAAAGGAGAGGAACAGGTAAGTTCCACTGTTCTTGACTTCCTTTCCCCGGATACCACGCTTATTCTTATCGACCCTGAATCGATTTCTCAATCTATGGAGATCACCTATGAAAGAATAGATTCAAATTATCAGTCAGCACTGGCCACCAGGAGCCCGGCCTTGATACCTTCAGATCTCTTTGTTGAAAAGGAAAAAATCTACAGCAAGATGGACACATTTCGCCAGCTTTTGCTTACCGATTTTCCACCGGAAAAGAGTGAGAGTATCAATGTCTCGACCAATGACCACCGGCTACTCAAGCAGGATATCTCATTAAAACGGGCGAAACTGGGGCTTCTGGCTCCTCTTACCGATCAAATATTTCAATGGCAGGCTGATGGTGGTCAGGTTGTTATCTGCTGTCGTTCTTCACGCCATACCAAAAATCTTAAGGAGCTGCTCTCCAAACATAACCATGATATAGAACTGCTTGATTGCCCGGTAAATCTGACAACATTAGCTGGTACTGCTCAACAGAGACTCTTTCTCTGCAACCATCCGCTGTCTCAAGGCTTTTCCCTTACCGGGGAAAAACTCCACCTGCTCTCCGAAAGCGAGCTTTTTGGTGAAATGCGGATAGGAACCAGATCAAAGAAACAAAAGCAAAAAGGTGAGCCGGTACGGTTTGCCGAACTTCAGAGTGGAGACATTGTAGTCCACCGGGATCACGGGCTTGGTATTTACCAGGGGCTATCCACTGTCGAGTTCCAATCCATTATCAATGATTTTATGCTCATTGAATATCGTGATAGTGATAAACTCTACCTGCCGGTGGATAGACTCAACCTGATCAGCAAATATGAAGGTCTGTCCGACAGACAACCTAAAATAGATAAGCTTGGAAGTCAAAGCTGGAAAATCACCAAATCGAAAATCAAAAAAGAGGTTTGGAAGGTCGCCCAGGAACTGCTCAACATATATGCACAAAGAGAAATTCATGCGGGCAGACAGTTTTCACCACCGGGTTCACTTTTCCATGAACTTGAAGAATCTTTCGCCTTTGAGGAAACTCCCGACCAGGAAAAGGCAATTAACGATGTACTCGATGACCTGACGAACAGCACTCCCATGGATCGCCTTGTATGCGGTGATGTGGGATACGGTAAAACTGAGGTGGCGATCAGGGCG
This sequence comes from Desulfobulbaceae bacterium, assembly GCA_030599175.1. Taxonomy (GTDB): domain Bacteria; phylum Desulfobacterota; class Desulfobulbia; order Desulfobulbales; family Desulfocapsaceae; genus Desulfomarina. The sequence goes on from JAUVON010000073.1 coordinate 2,187, forward strand.
GCCTTCAAGGTAGTTGAAGATGGATTTCAAGCAGCAATACTTGTTCCTACCACGGTACTGGCAGAACAACATGTCACAACCTTCAGGGAACGGCTGAAAGGCTTCCCCGTCAATATTGAATGTATCAACCGATTTCGTACCACCGCTGAACAGCGAAAAATCCTCAAAGATCTAAATTCTGGTGCCATTGATATCATTATCGGCACCCACCGGCTGCTCTCAAAAGACGTAGTCTTTCATAATCTCGGCCTGCTTGTTGTCGATGAAGAACACAGATTCGGTGTCGCCCATAAGGAGAAGGTGAAAAAAATGAGGTCAGAGGTTGATATACTGACCCTGACCGCCACACCAATCCCCAGAACCTTGCAGATGTCACTCTTAAGCATTCGGGATTTATCCATAATATCCAGCCCTCCAGAGCATCGGCTGCCTGTAAAAACCTTTGTTGCCCGCTACGATGACCTGGTGATAAAGGAGGCGGTGAGTAAAGAACTTCGCAGGCAGGGCCAGGTATTCTTAGTCCATAACCGTGTAAAATCGATACACAAGATGGCAGCAACAATCCAAAAACTTGTGCCGGGAGCACGGATCGCTGTTGCCCACGGGCAGATGGGAGGCAAAGATCTCGAAGAGATCATGGTATCGTTTGTCAATAAAAAAATTGATGTCCTTGTCAGTACAACGATAATAGAATCGGGGCTGGATATCCCCTCGGCCAATACAATTATAATTAATCGTGCGGATATGCTTGGACTGGCCGAAATTTATCAGCTCCGGGGACGAGTTGGCAGATCAAGCACCCAATCCTTTGCCTATCTCCTTGTCCCCTCCATAGACAGCCTCAGCAGGGATTCCCGGGATCGACTCAGAGCACTCATGGACTGCAATGAACTTGGAGGAGGATTCAAACTGGCCATGAGTGACCTCCAGATAAGGGGGGGAGGAAATCTGCTCGGCGTCTCTCAAAGCGGCAATATTGCCGCCATCGGCTATGATCTCTACCTCGACCTCCTGCAGAGAACAGTAGCTGATCTTAAAGCTAAAACAGCTGCCGGAGACCAGGAAGAAATCGTGACCACTATAGATCCCGAAATCAACCTGCAACTTTCGGCCTACATTCCGGAAACGTATATTCCCGATATAAGTCAGCGATACATTACCTACAGAAGAATTGCCGCTCTCACCAGTTCATCACCTGCAATATTTGAGGATCTTAAAGATGAGTTGCTGGACAGATATGGCAATCTTCCAGTAGAAACCGTCAATCTTTTTCAGATTGTTGCAATAAAGAAAGAACTTGCACACCTGCGGATTCATAAACTTGAAAAAGGGAGGGACACTCTGGTGTTCCACTTTGCTGATGACACCCCGCTCAGTCCCGAAATGCTTATGGTCTACCTGCAACGTCACTCCAGCAAGAGAAAGGGAATTGCGCCTAGAATCACCCCCGGGGGAAGGCTGATCATAAACGGTGAGATGACATCAACCGGGCAGACCTTTGATACTATCGCTACAACTCTCAACAACCTCAATAAACTGGCCCATGCAAGTAACTGAACCTGTCCAGCAAAATCCCTCCTCTTTTTCCTGGCATGAGATAGACACAGTTCTCCTGGATCTGGACGGCACACTGCTCGATAAATACTATGACGATTTTTTCTGGGAAACATTCGTGCCGGAGGTTTTTGCTAAAAAAAACCGTATAGGGATGGGTGCAGCAAAAGTAACATTACTTCACACATATAAAAAGGTGGAGAACACTCTGGAGTGGACCGATCTTGATTACTGGTCAAACGAACTCGACTTGAATATTCCACTGCTGAAAAGAGAAATTGGTCATCTGATTGCTGTCCGCCCCCAGGTCACTGAATTCCTGGAGTATTTAAAAGAAAAAGAGAAAAAAATCTATCTGGTGACCAACGCTCACCCAAAAACCCTAGAGGTTAAATTTGAAAGGGTTGACATTGCAAAACACTTCACGGCAATATTCAGCTCCAAGGAGGTGGGTGCCGCCAAAGAACAACCTGAGTTCTGGAACAGACTGAAAGAGACGCTGCCCTTCACCAGAGACAAAACTCTTTTCGTCGATGACACCGAAAAGGTCCTTCAATCCGCCCGCGATTACGGGCTTTGCCATCTAATTCATATTGCAAAACCGAGTTCAAAACTTCCGCCGACCTTCTCCCGCAACTTTCCTTCAATACTCAGTTTTGAGGAATTGATGTGAACTTGATAAACTACAGCAACCATTGTATTTTAACCCGAATAAATCGGAATTTTAGAATGCTTGGATAAGTGCCATGGAAATATATTCAACCATATAATTTTAAGCGACCTTCCTCAATTTTCTGTTTTTTATTACAGCTTTTATGGAGTAAGGCACTAAAATGAGTGACACTCACAACCCAAAAGGTACATTATCTCGACTGACCCTGCTATGCATAACCAAAATTTGAGCCAATTCTCGACAAGACACCTTCTGATCGCCTTCGCCCTTATTCTCTTCTGTTGGCCAGCCACTTTCAGTAGAGCTGAAACAAAGATCATCATTGCCGGCAATGGTGCAGGAAAAAAACTGATCGAAAATACATTACCGGCTGTCGCTTTGGCAGCTGCTGGAGACATTGATTATATTGAACTCAATGTAATGATGACTTCCGACGACCGGCCTATTATCTTTGGCGACCTCACCCTCGACCGTATCTCAGATGTTGCAGAACTGTTTCCTGATCGCAGTCGCGCAGACGGCAGTTACTATGTTATCGATTTCTCCCTGCAGGAGATACGACAAATGCGGTTGAAAAATGTTCCTGCAGAAAATGACCTCGCACTCTCTCTTGCAATCCCCACATTAAGGGAAACACTCAGTTTGATTCGCAGACTTGAATTGATCCTGAATAAAGAGATAGGTATTATCCTGGAGATCAAATATCCCTGGTTCTACGCTGATGCCGATAAGGATATCAGTTCAGCAAGTCTCGAGTCCCTTGCAGAATATGGTTATGTGGACAGCAGCAGCAAACTTTATATCCAGTGTTTTGATCCCGAAGAACTGCAACGGATACACAGTCAGCTTTTGCCCAAAAAGCAGATGACCCTGCCGCTGATCCAGCTTATCGGCATCAACGACGGTAAAGAGACAAAACAAAAAAAATTCGAGATCTTTTCTCCATACAGCTATGACTGGCTTTATACCAATAGCGGCTTGAAAATGATCTCCAGCTATGCTGCTGCCGTAAGTCTACCCGGTGATAAGATCACCGACGATGATGGTAACCTCCTGTTGACCGATTATATTGCTGCCGGCCATAAATATGGGCTGGCTGTTTTTGTCACTGCCCTCGATAACCAGTCAGAAAATCTTCCACCTTTTGCTGATACATTTTACTCACTCCTCACTTTTTATCTTCAAAATGTAGATATGGACGGGTTCTATACGGATTCTTTTGTTGAGGCAAAGATAATCATCGATCATTTTGACACAAATAAGGCGAAAAAGGATGAACTTCCAGAGTTTTTCTCATCCATCAACCTCCCCTCCGACTCAGATTCCTTTAATAAGGAAGAAAAAACAGCTCCATAGGTTTTATATGAAAGTCATGTTTATTGCGCCCGGCAGGGAGGGAAGCGGTGTCATTGTTGTGAAATTCATTTCATGGGTGTTAGAAAAAATTCTTTGCAGACTTGCCATAGAGACGCATTGTGACTATCAATTAGCTAAATTCGACAAAATAATTCACTGATACAAATTCAACTCACCGGAGATTCAGTTATGAAAAATTTTATAGTCCCCCTCTGTCTTATGATTGCAATTTCACTCAGCAGCTGCGGTCAAATGAACAAGGGCCAGGCCGGAGCAGGAATTGGCGCAGCAAGTGGCGCACTGATCGGCCAGGCTATTGGACATAACAGTGAAGCAACACTTATCGGCGTGGCAATAGGCGGCATGCTGGGCTACATTGTCGGCAATGAGATGGATAAATATGACAAAGAGCAGTTAAACCATGTTTATGAACGCGGAGTCTCAGGTCAATCCAGCAGCTGGCGTAATCCGGACAACAACAATACCTACCAGGTAACTCCGCAACCCGCTTACAAAAACACACAGCAGAGAGATTGCAGACAGGCAGAAATTCTTGCCACCATTGACGGAAAAACCGAGAAAACCTATACCACAGCCTGCCGTAACTATGATGGACAGTGGGAACTGCAAAACTAACCTCGGTTTCCCCCCTGCACCAGTGTGTCACGCCCCGCCTGGCCAAATCCATAGCAAACGGGGCATGAAGTTGCAGAATATCACCATCTCCAGTTTTTATAAAAAACGAGGCAAAACTGTGGTCGCCCCAACCTTGGACGCCAGCAGGAGAGCCTTTCCCACAAGTTGATTGATCTCTGCAATATTCCCTCTGCTGCGGGTATGAAGTTTTTTTATAGTTTCATAAGGAAAAATAGACATACAGGCAGCACCATCAATTTTTGATGCAATCTGAAGACAAAACCGAAGATAATCAGCAGTGTCTTCAATGGTCAGTGATTCAAGTGCTAGAAAACAATTGGTCTCATCTTCAAAATAATTTCTGATAGTGTCTGCCAGCCTGCCTTCAATTTCATCTGTTCCCACAAGTATAATTTGCAGCAGTTCTTCATCTTCTCCATGGATATTGGTCAAGCAACGAATGACTCCCTCTATTGTCGCAGGATACATCGTATGTGCATCATCTATAGCCAGCACAATCTTTTTCTCCTCCCCGCCCAGTTTTCCTGCTGCAGTTTTTATCCGGTGAGCCAGTTCATTTTGCGACTCTCCCTCCTCCGCTAGAGTCCCTATAGCGGCAGCAACAGTCACCAGAAGATCTTTTACTGAACCGACAGGCTCACTGAGAACAAACAGTTTTGTACTGTCTGGCAATTTCTCGACCAATTTCATAAGAAAGGTTGTTTTACCGCAACCTCTATCACCTGTTACCTTAATAAGCCGTTTCCCCTTCTGCAGCAGATTCAGTGCCTGATCAAGTAGTCCTTTTCGCTGAGACCAGGGTACATCCATGGCACAACATCTCTCCCTTTCATCAAAAATCAAACGTATCTTCTCCAGGTCAACCTGGGGAGAATCAGGCTGAATTTCCTCACCCACACTGTTCTTTTCAGCAAAAATTTCAGCGACACTGCTCTGCAAAACACAGTCGATAGCTGATCCTGAGTCCACCTCAAGCTCTCTGGTCTCCACAGTACCCGAGTGACCGCCACTCTTTCTCATGACAAATCTGTCTGATATGACATTGCCTTTAATGTGCCCGAAACATTCGACTTCATCTGCTGTAATTTGTCCCTCAATCCGGCCGCTCTCTCCTACAATCAAGGTGCCGCCACAAAGGATACCGTCAATTTTTCCTTTAACGATCACTCGCCCGGAACACTTAACTTCACCGATAACAGTCATCGATTGATCAATTATACTTAGATTATCATCAACCATGAGCATCTCGTTTTTGCCTCAAAATAAGATATCCTCCAGCAACTCTGGTCAAAACAGTCACCCAACAGACAGAAGCAAAGCCGTATGCAAGCCACTCAAAAGAGTGGGGAAACAAACAGAAAAGGATAAGAACAAGAAGTGTTTCCGTACCTTCAGCAAGTCCTCCCAGGTAGAAAAAACCTTTACTGGGATAGACGATTCTTTCGATACCCACCCGTTCAGCCATAGTTGCGAAGCTGAGAAAACTGGCCCCTGTTCCCACAAATGAAAAAAGAAGCGCAGCAGCAGCCAGGCTGTTATGTTCCGGATCCGCCAGGGCAAAGCCAAAGACAACAGAGGAATAAAAGATGAAATCAAGAACAATATCAAGGAAAGCACCAGCATCGGTAGGCCCAACCAATCGTGCAAGCTCCCCGTCAAGACCGTCAGCTAATCTGTTCAGCAGTATACATACAGAAGCAAACCAATACCAGTGCATGAGAAGAGCGGGTAGACAGAGGAGGCCGATAAAAAAACCGGCGAGAGTTACCTGATCCGCTTTGATCCCATGGCGGTGTAAAAAACACGCCCCCATATGGAGCGGTTTTTTCACCAGTGGCAGAGCCCAACGATCTAACACTATTTCCCTTTGCCCTCGCAGAATGTATGACTTTCATATAAAGATATTATACGAGAATAGACACTTTGCTTAGAACAGTTCAAGACATTGCTGTTCAGATTCAGTACTACCGATGAGAATAAGTTCATCCTGGCCGTCCAGCGGTAGTGCCGGATCAGGACCAACCACCAATTTCTCTGTTGTCTTCAGGGCGATCACACTGCAGCCAGTCGATTCCCTGATGTTGCTTTGAGCGAGGGTTTTTCCCGCCAGAGTCTTCGGCACAGACAAACTGAAAATATTCAGCCCTTCAGTAAACATCGTGATCTCTTCAGGGTTAAGCAGGTTGATGATATTGTTTGCCCCCATTGACGCATATGACAAGACCAGATCCGCTCCGGCCATATGAAGTTTCGATACACTGCGTTCGTTGGTCGCCCTGGTGATAATCTGAACCTGAGGTCGAAGCTGGCGACAGTAAAAGGTCAGATAGATGTTCATCGCATCATTATGGGTGGTTATAATAACCGTTCTCGCTTTCTTGATACCAGCTCTTTCCAATACCTCCAGGTCTGCAGCATCCCCCTGAATAAAGGCATCACCTTTGCCGGCAGCAATGGTGGGTCTCTTTTCAACGATTTTATAGGCCATGCCATGCCGGTCTAAGGTCTCTGCAGCGGCAAGACCGACCCTTCCTCCGCCCAGAATCAGTACCAGAGCATCAGGAGAATATGAAATTTCAGAAATAGCAAACCTTTCTTCAAACCTGTCCAGCTGTTCCATGGTTCCCGCCAAAAGCAGCACGGTTTCCGAACTTATCCGTGTCTGTGGCCCTGGAATTTCGAATTGCCCTTTTTCCCAAAACCCGACAACAGTGACCCCTGTCTTCTCTCTCACTCTGCTGTCAACAAGGAACTTACCCCCAAGGGACGTCTGTATGACTGATATCTCCGCGATATGTAATTTATCGAAACTTGAAACGATATTGATCGGTCGGCCAAGTCCCCAGGTGCGTTCTCCCAGCAGGTTTCCCAACATTTTCATAAATTGAAAAACCCGGGTATTTTCATGGAACTGAAGAATATCAAGAGAATGATCATTATCTGCATCGGTAATAATTGGAACCTTGGCGGTGATTCCTCTCACTGTAAAAGAAATAGAGGTGTTGGTCAGGTCATCATTTGTGGCAACAACAAGAGCAGCATTTTCCACCCGAAGACGAAGATACGTATCAGGGTCATCAGGCTCCCCCACCGCCACTCTATAACCGCTGTCATGCATCTCAATAGCCTGCTGTGAATCATTGGCCAAGAGGACATATTCCAGCTGTCGCCTTTCCAACTTGCTGATCAATTTTTTGGTTATGGGATCAAGATTGGTTATAATAACATGGCCCTTTGTCTCTTCCGGTAATTCTCGTGGGGTAAGACTGTCGGACTGAGCTTCAAGCCAGGGGGCATAAAAAAACTGAATAAAAGAAAAAGGCAGCATAATGAGCAGTAAAACTACCCCTGAAATCAATACCAGAAGAGTAAAAAGCAGACCAAGATCCGTTGAAAAGGTAATATCGCCGAAACCAAGGGTAGACATGACAGTCAGGGTCCAGTAAAAACCGGTTATCCAACTGAAATTTTTGCCCTCATGAAGCATGATCACATGAAAAAACACGCTGTACAAAAAAATAATGGCTATAATAAAAGCAAGAAACTTGGCCAGCAAAACCATATTTCGCTTGGTTGACTTATTCCGAAAGAAAAAGAGCAGCTGGGATGGCAGATATTTCATAGCTGTATGTTTGCAGAGTGGAATGTAGAAATGGAGCAGTTCGTCACTATCATGGCATCTTCCCCATCTTGGACAAATTCATGAATATCCCGCCCATTATCCTCAACTTGAATGGTAAAGTCAATAATCACAGTTTTTAGCAACCGGTCAAAAAACATCGACAATAACGACAATGTATCTTGCTACCCTG
>JAUVON010000282.1 GCA_030599175.1 Desulfobulbaceae bacterium
CTGGTTCAATAAAATATGTTGAATATATGGGAGGTTCAAAACATATTATTGAGATGGCGAAAAAAGATTTTGCTAAAGGAGAGTATCGCTGGGTAGCTGAAGCACTTGATCATGTTGTTTTCGCCGAGCCGGACAACAAAGATGCAAAAAACCTACTGGCGGATACCCTTGAACAATTGGGTTATGTTGCGGAGTCCGGGCCATGGCGGAATTTCTACCTCTCAGGAGCAAGAGAATTGCGTGAAGGGGTGAAGCCTGCGCCAACACCAAATACAGCCAGCCCAGATGTTGTTCAGAACATGCCTATCGTGATGATACTCGATTATATGGCGGTACGACTCAATCCTGAAAAAGCTGCTGGCAAGAAGTTGAAGATCAATTTTATCTTTACGGATGTCAATGAGCTATATACAGTTTTTCTTGAAAATTCTACTTTAAATAACCGTGAAGGGAATGCAGATGATACTGATTCAACAATTATAACCACTCGTGCAGCACTTAATAATATTATGCTGGGTAAATTGACTGTTGAGAAAGGCTTAAAGAGTGGTGCGATCAAAGTTAAAGGCACCAAAGGCAGGTTCAAAGAGCTTCAAGGGATGCTGGATGATTTTGAATTCTGGTTCAATATTGTAACCCCATAATCAAATCTACAGCTAACAATCATATCCAGCGGACAACAAAAAGCGGTGCTCCTCGTTACTAGTCGTCCTGCTTTTTGTTGCCTCTGATGTGAGGCGTTAAGTGTCAAAGATGAATGAGGCGATACCAAGCTTGCTACTCTCTTTTCCTACTTTGTTAAAGGGGGAATGATGATAGAATTTAAAAGAGAATACTTTGTTGCTGTTTCCCCATTTTCTATAAAGGTATTTTAGTATCCGGAAATCGAGCATAAAGTATAAGATAACTTTCTAAAAAATAATAAATTGTGAAAGTTGAACCTGGATGAAACATTTAACCACCAAGACAATCAACATGCTTCGAAAGATGACTTTCGCGTTAACGTTATCTGTTTGCATCATGGGATTATATGCTCAATCGCTGAAGGCTGACGAACCGGCAAAATCTGCCGATGAGACGCCTGCCGGCGAAACCACTGAGAAGGGCAAGGTGTCATTGGCCGAGGCAGCGCCTGATCTCTATTACCAGGGTCGACGCTACCCCAAGTTCTACGGAGACAATAACACCGTACACGGCGATATCTTGCGCCGGTCTCAGCTCATTGGAAACCCCATGGGTTTGCGTGACCGGCTGGTTGACATGGGTATCTACGTGGACGTGGGCATCACGCAGTTCCTCGGAGCGAATGTATCCGGGGGCGTGAAAGATGGGAATATCCGGAACAACGGAACGGCAGATTACTGGCTGAACTTTGATACAGGCAAGGCGGGTCTCTGGTCCGGTGGATCGGTGTTCTTGCATGGAGAGACCTCGTGGAAGGCGGATCAGAGCATCAACCCCGACGTAGGGTCGCTCATACCCGCGAACATGGATGTGACCATGCCGGTGCTCAATGATTCCACGTCAACATTCTCCGAGTTTGGTATGATACAGGCCTTGCCCTCGAATACGGTCTTAGTGGTGGGCAGGGCCAACTGGGCTGCGTATGCCGATCAGAACATCTTCGCCAACGACGAGCGCGGCCAGTTCTCCCATACGGGCCTTATCAATAACCCCATCCTTGGTGCGTTCGTTCCATATGTGACATGGGGCGCAGGGGTTGGCTGGATGCCCAACAAGAAGAACACGTTCTTCGTGGGCGCTCTCGCTACCGACGGAGCTGCAAATACTATCGACACAAAATCGATCTTCAACGGTAACACCACTTACGCCGCCCAGTACACGTACTCGCCGACGATCGCCGGCCTACCCGGCAATTACCGGTTCATCGCCGGGTATACGAGCAAAGACTCCCGCAGCTTCGCAATCGATGCGCGACGTCTCGTTGGACAGATTCTCGGTGTCGTGCCAGTAGTTAAGGAGAATGGTAACTATAATGTGTTGGGAAATTTCGATCAGTACTTGTGGGTGAAGGGTGGGAGCGTAAAGGCATACGATCGTGAACGTAGTCTGAAAGAGAGTAACCATCCGGGCCTTGCCCGTCTACACTTACCGCCAGTAGGAATAGGTATCTTCGGACGCGCAGGATGGGCGCCCAACGACCGTAATGTCATCGACCAGTTCTACAGCTTCGGAGTCGGCGGGTACGGCATGCTCATACCGGGTCGTGACCAGGATCGATGGGGCATCGGCTGGGCAGGAACGCACATCTCCGATGACCTGCGAAGCCTTACCAGGTTCCTCCGCAAAGACCTTGACGCCTTAGAGCATAGCTTCGAGGCATTCTACAATTTAGAGGTAACGCCTGCTGCACACCTGACCATGAACGTACAGTCTATCGACTCGACATTGGAATCTATAGACCGCGCCACCACCGTTAGTTTTAGGCTGCAGTTGGATTTCTAGGGTTATGGTGGTAGAACTAGTCTCAGTTCGTTTATATATGGGCACCTCATTCAGGCATAAATATCTAGGTCAAGTTGGAGAGCAGAAGAAATGTTAATAAATAATAAAGGTGTCCCTCGCAAATCGATGTCTTTTTAGGAGTTTGTCTGCCCAATTCTGAAAAGCCTGCTCCACATCGTTCCAGGCATTCGCAGCCCCTAAGAGATAGTTTGTCTTATAATGGTTTGAATAATTTTGCAATGAAATAATTATATGTTATTATTCACAAAATAGATTAGTTTTCTGATGAGGGCTATCTTACTGTTTTCTTTAAAAATTACTCTTTTTTGTTTAATACTCGTAGGAGCATTAATGAATAGTTCTATCCTATTTAAGTTTGTTTCCATCACTAAAAAACCCACCGTAACTCTTTCCACCATTCTCGTTGTATTCTTTTTAATTGGATGTAATCACAATAAAGTACTTGTAAAAAACCACCAACATGAACAGCTAAATGACAAACACGAAACTGAAGCTCACCATAATAAAGAAATATTCTACTCTTTGCCAGGACTTAAACATGGATTAATGCAATCACCAATAAATATTCTATCTGATCAATCTGAAAAAGGAGAACATAATGTCACCTTTGACTTTAAAGATGAAATCAATAATGTACAAAATTTAGGTCATACAGTACAGTTAGATTTTGAGCCTGGCAGTACGGTAAATGTAGATGGCAAAATATTTGAATTTAAACAGATTCATTTCCATACTCCTGCAGAACATTTGATTGACGGAATAACCTACCCCATGGAAATGCATGTTGTTAATACTTTAGTCGGTCAAGCTGAAGAGGAGACAACAGAATATTTAGTATTCTCATTTCTTTTTAAAATGGGGAAAGAAAATAAATTTATTGATGAGTTTATTCATCTAATACCGGGAGATAAAAATGAAAGTGAAGATATATCGACAGGTGCAGTTAATTTGAGAAATTTAGTAGATTACGATCCCAAACATGTCCTCAACTCTTATTTTTATTATAAAGGATCTCTTACTACTCCACCATATACTGAAAGTGTTAATTGGTTTGTAATGAATACAATAATTGATGCCTCTCCTGTGCAAATTCAACAAATAAACAAAATACAAGGAGATAACGCGCGACGTATTCAGGCACTATATGATAGACCAGTTTCAAACAAATAAATCGAATTATTTGTCTGTCGTTCCTGATAATTCGTAAGTGCAAATTTTATTCTTTCAGAATACATATACTGCACCTGTCCATCGCAAATACTCATCTCATACTAATTTTAATAATAATTTACCATAATTGGATCGTTTTGCTTACTTTTTCTTGGATTTTAGGAGATGAATTTTATTGATATATAACAAGAGCGAGAGGCAGGTAAATACTGGGAAAAATCAAAATCTCCCATTCCCACATCGTAATAAGCTGACTGTCAAGTAATTGTCAAGTAAGCAAATCAAAACAGGCCAAAACAGGGAGTAAATCATATTCCCCATTTTGGCCTTAAACCTAAACAAACCAAACCAGTTAGAACTAAACCTAAAAACTCTACTTCTTCTTTTCCTTGCTCGACAAGCAAGGGGTCACTGGTTCGAGTCCAGTATCGCCCATATTGCCATACAAG
>JAUVON010000039.1 GCA_030599175.1 Desulfobulbaceae bacterium
ATCGAATCGTATAAGGAACGCTATCCGGCAAAGATTGAACCCAGTCGCGTGCTCTATGATCCTGAGCGAAAGAAGATACTCGTATAGTAATTCTAAGGTCAAAAAACGATGAAGAACGAAGCCAGAGTAGTTGTTATTGGTGGAGGTATTGTTGGCTGTTCAATACTCTATCACCTTGCAAAAGCGGGCTGGAAAGATGTAGTCATGGTAGAGAAAAGCGAGCTTACCAGTGGATCCACCTGCATGGCGGCCGGTATGCTGACTCAGTTTAACTCTTCTCCAACCTTGATGAGAATGAGAAAGTACAGCTCTGAGATGTATGATGCACTTGGTGTATATGGCAAAGTCGGCAGTATTCGAATGGCCGCCGGTAAAGAGCAGCACCTCACCTTGCAACGAGCTGTAAGTACGGCCAAAGGAGTTGGCCTCGATGTGGAGATGATCACTTCGGAGGAAGCTCTTAAGCTGATGCCATGGGCAAGTCCCGAGGAGTTGTACAGCGCTGTTTATCTGCCGGATGACGGGCATATTGACCCCCACGGAACTACCTATGCTGTCGCGAAAGCGGCAAAAGATCTTGGTGCGGAAATCTACCTCAATACCCTTGTTACGGGCATAGATCTGACATCCGATAACAGGGTTGAGGCAGTCAGAACGGATAAGGGCAGGATCAAGACCGAAATTGTCATTAATTCAGCGGGAATGTGGGGCAAGCAGGTTGCGGCAATGGTAGGGGCAAAAGTTCCTTCGACTCCTGTTGTTCATCAGCATCTTGCTTTGCAGGCGGTTCCCGGTTCGGAACTTCCCGATGGTGGTCCATGTTTCAGGGATACCGACAGACTTATCTACGGCCGTCCTGAGCATGGCGGGCTTCTCTTTGGCGGTTGGGAACTCAATCCGCCTTCAACCTGGGAAGATGGGGTTCCATGGAGCCACAGTGCAACTGAAGTAGCTTCGGATTTTGATCGCTTTGAACATCTGCTGGTCAATGCGATAAAGCGTTTCCCGTTTCTGGAGGAAGCCGGTATCGAGCGTCTTGTTGCCCATCCCGATGCATTTACCCCGGATGCAAGGCCCCTGGTGGGGCCGTGGCCGACGGTTAAAGGGTTCTGGCTGGCCTGCGGCCTTTCCATGGAAGGTTTTGGTGCCGCCGGTGGTATTGGCAAGGCTCTGGCTGAATGGATCATTGATGGCCAGTCTGAAGTGGATCTTTTCTCATTTCATCCCTGGAGATTTGGCAGGAATTTCCAGGATCCGTATTATGCCGCATCCTGCGGACGTGAATGTTACCGCTATTATTACTATACCAGGTATCCGCAGGACGAGGACACCGAGATGCGGCCCCGCAGGGTAACTCCCTTCCACTATCGGTTGCAGGATCTGGGAGCAGTGTTCGGCAAGAAAAATGGCTGGGAGCGGGTGAACTATGTTAATCCCGGACAGCTGTGGAGGAGAGCAGGAGAGGATCAGAGAGCTGCCGGTGGCTGGGTAAAACCACCGCATTTTGATCTGGTTGGTGCTGAGTGCCGGGCTTTTCGGGAAAGAGTCGGTATGGTGGATATGAGTGGTTTTGGCAAAATTGATCTGAAGGGACCTGGAGCCTTGCCTTTACTTAATCGACTTGCTGTAAGTGAGATGGATAAACCTGTGGGTTCTGTTATCTACACCCAGTTCTGCAATGAGAGAGGCGGCATCCTTGCTGATATCACCATTATTCGTCTTGGTGAGCAATTTTTCAGGCTTGTAACCGGTTCCGGCTTTATTGACAATGATCTTGGCCATATCAACTCCAACCGGCAAAGTGATGACCTGGAGGTTGAAATCAGCGATGTTACCGAAAGTCTTTCCGTTATTGGACTATGGGGGCCAAAGGCCAGACTGGTTCTGGAAAAGGTCACAGATGATAATATTTCTGCCGAGGCCATTCCCTATATGATGGCCAAAAATATCACAATTAATGGTGTTGATGTTCTTGCTCAGCGTGTCTCCTATGCCGGCGAACCTGGCTGGGAACTCTATTCTGAGGTGAATCGGGCTGTTATCACATGGGATAAACTGTGGCAGGCCGGTCAGGAGTTTGAAGTAGCTGCCTGTGGTTATTATGCACTGAATTCACTTCGAATGGAAAAAGGATATCTCTACCATAGTGATGATATTACCGGCCTTGAAAATCCATACGAGGCGGGAATTGGTTTTACGGTGGACAGGAAAAAAGATTTTATCGGTTCCGCTGCCCTGACAAAAATCTGCAGTGAAGGTGTCACAAAAAAGCTGTGTACCATTACCATTGGGGGGGATGAGTGGCTTGCACTCTATGGCGGAGAAGCCGTCCTGCTGGATGGCAGGGTTATAAGCAGATTGCGTAGTGTCGGTTATGGATACACGGTGAAGAAAAACATCGGCAATGTCTATCTGCCTGTGGAGATGGCGGTGCCGGGTAAGAAAGTTCAGGTGGAAATATTTGGTGATATGGTGGACGCTGTGGTTACGGAAAGGGTTCTCTATGATCCACAAGGAGAAAAACTCCGCTAGGAGCCTGTCCGAGAATGCATTTTGCCCAAACTCTTCGTTATTTGCAAAAAAATTATGCTCGCAGGTAGCGTAGACTCCGATATCACGTATATGGCTGTGCTTATTTTTTTAAAAAACCTCGATTTAGAAGCAAAATGCTTATTCTCGGACAGCCTCCTGGAAGCCTGTCCAAGAAGGTATTGTCACCGCAGGAGGGGGAGGGAAAAGGAATGAACGAGGCCAAAATGAAGCGTCTGCAGAAGATGGATTCTTTGAAGAGTTACGAGCTTTTGCAGATGGCAAAACAGCTGGCAAAGGTCGCTACCGAGGTTCAGGAGACTCTTGAAAACTCATTTTTGCGGGAACAGATTATAGAAGTGGTTGAGGGGTTCTATGATCTTGGAAAAGTAATAGATACCTTTGAACTATTCGGAGGATATAATAATCGCAGTTTTCGGGTGGTTGTCGAACAGCATGGTGTCACAAAAGATTATTTTTTGCGTAAATACAAATTGGGTATTGGTGAAAAAGAGATTCTTTTTGAACACGCCATGATCATTCATACCATGGCAAATGGATTTAACCTCCTTGCAAGTCCTATCTCCTGCCGGGATGGGAGTAGTTTTGTCAGCCCAGCCATCAGCAAAAATAAATTTGCACTCTACCACTTTTTAGCAGGAGAAGATAAGTACACCTGGGATAATCCCTTGATGGACGAGAGTGAACATGAAAGTGCTGCGGAAGTGATGGCTCTTTTTCACAATGCTTCGAAGGGATTTGAGCAGCATGATTTTGGCCGCGTTGAACCCGGTATTCTGAACTTAATTGGCGGTATGCCTCAGTTGTTTGCCAGCTATACGATACCGAACAGGAACACTAAATTTCATGACTATTTTACAACTGTTCTTGAATCCATCCTTCTTTTGATAAAAGCAAATAATCTATCCGGGAAAGATACGGAGAAGATGGTGCAGAATCCAATTCATTGTGATTATCATCCCGGCAATTTGAAGTTTGATGACGGCAAAGTGGTAGGGGTTTTTGATTTGGACTGGGCGAAGGTAGACTTCCGTCTTTTCGATGTTTGCCTGGCACTTATTTACAATTCTGTTGATTGGGGAGGGAGTAATGATGGGAGAATGGATCTCGAAAAATGCGGGTTATTCTTAAAATGCTATCAGGCTACACTTGTTGAAATGAAGGGGCTCCCTCCCTTGAATAAAGTAGAAATGGATAATTTCCCTACCATGCTGGCAATGGCTAACTTTTATCTGCTGAGCTGGGAGATTTCTGCCTATTATTCTGATAGTGAAAAAAACGAGTATGAGTATCTTGCGTACTTTAAACATAGTGTCCGTCAGATGCATTGGATAGAAAGCCATAAACAGGAATTTGCAATGGTTGCAGATTCTGCACGGGTATAACGCATGGAGCTATGAAGGCAATGAAAGGCTTTAACATTGATGAACAGATTGCCGGGGCACCTGCTGAATACCAGCAGGCTCTGAAAGATGAAAAGCGGAGCTATGAACGGATAGTGGAAACCAGTAAAGCTGTGCTTTCCGAAGTCGGTATTGAAACAAGGAATCGGAGGGTTATTGATACACTGGAGGCCACCGGACTGGCCGGCTATGATTCAGCCAGTTGTCGTATTCACCTGCTTCCTGAGCTGATTGATCAGGCTATTGATACCACCCCTAAAACGTATTCGGGAGATGAGGGGATGAATTGTCTGGGGATTGGCGGGATACCACCGTTTCTCTATCGAAAAAACGATGAGTTTCCATTGCCCGCAAGTTATGCGGAGCTTTCCCGGGTTATAAATTCAGTACAGGAAAATCTTGACATTGTACGGTTTTTGAGTCAGCCGGTGAAGGTACATAAAGGTGATGTCCTCGAGTGCAATAAGATCATGGATCAACTGCAGGATTGCATCAAGATCACCTGCAGCGCCTACATGGATAATGATGATGCGGTAAAATGGTTTGGTGGCAGAGACGACTGGCACGATTCAATCTGCGGGTTGAAGTCACCTCTATCATGTATGGATAATATGATGGACTCTCTTATCAGAAGTGCTGAGGATGGTAATAATCTGCGTTTGACCACCATGCCCCTTGCGGGAAGGACTGCCCCTCAGAGTCCCGAAGGGTGCATGATTATCAATCAGTGCGAAGTTCTTTTTATGCTGGCTGTCGCCCAGACGGTTAATCCGGGAATGGTCTGTATGTTTGGTGGAATGCCCTGCCCTACAAAACCGAACGGGGATCTGGCCTATTCCCAGGATTCCATGGATATGCTGAATGTGGCAGTGAGCAGAATCAATGCCTGGATAACCGGACTTCCTACGGTCCAGTCCGGTGGAAGTACGGAGGAGAAGGAGCCGGGGGAAAGGGCTGTTGCTGATGGCATGAGGGGCAAGCGAATTCTTACCGAATTCGGCGTACACAATGACAGACACTGTTTTGGTGTCCTTGATAATCTTAATTTTTTCAGTGAAGAGGCCTTCGTTCAGGATTGCGAGAGTTATCGGCAGTATAAAAAAAAGAGAGGTGATACTTTTGTTTTAAAACCTTTGTACATACCTGAAGACCCCCAGGCCTTTGAAGTTATCTCTAATGTGGCAAGCGGCGATTATCATGTGGACTATCATACTACAGCGAATATATTCGCTTTTGGGGAGTGGGAGAAGAGCGCAGAAGAAAAAGGAGTTTTACCTGAATAGCGGCATGGTGAGTTTTTACAATACCAATAACTATGTGAATATAAAAGAAGTTCATAGGAGAACAGCATGAAAGTTTTTGTATGTGTGAAAAACGTACCGGACACCGCTGCAAATATAAGGGTTGTCGGTGAAAACAGCTTTGATGAATCTATTAAATTTCTGATTAATCCCTACGATGAATATGCCATAGAAGAGGCCGCTCGACTGGTGGAAAAAGAAGGTGGGGAAGTTGTTCTGGTAACTGTGGGCAAGGAGAGCGCTATAAAAACTGTTCGTTCAGCCCTCGCTCTCGGCAGCCATAGGGCAATCCTGGTGACAACAGATAAGCAGTTTCTTGATAGCGCTGATACAGCTGCTATTCTGCAAAAGGTTATGGAGGATGACGGCCCTGCAGATATTATCTTTGCCGGTAAGCAGGCGGTGGATAGCGAGGCTATGCAGACAGCCTATCGTCTGGCAGAAGGGTTGAATATCCCAATTGCAAGTGATGTTACAGAGTTCTCCGTTGCAAACGACAAGGTGTCCGTTGAAAGGGAAATCGGGGGTGGGGAACGGGAAATAATTGAGATGACCATGCCCTGCGTTGTTGCCGCCAGTAAAGGTCTGAATGAGCCCCGTTATCCTAAACTGCCAGATGTGATGAAGGCGAAAAAGAAAGAGGTAAAGCAGATAGCTCTTGCTGACCTGGGACTGACTCTTACCTCTGAGACAAAACTGGTTACCCTGGAACAGGTCCCTGATCGTTCCGGTGCTAAAATAATTGGTGGCAGTGTCAGTGGAGGCGTGGCTGAACTTGTGAAAATACTAAGAGAAGACGAGAAAGTTATCTCTTGATACTCCCGGGAGCCTGACTGAGAAGAAATATATTCTCTGACGCTCCTTTGCCTATTGATATATTCTGGAGAAGAAAATGACAAAAGTCGCCGTATTAATAGAAACAACAGATAATGAAGTTAAGGCCGCAAATTTCGGGGTGCTTACCGCCGCCCATGGTGATGGGCATGAGATATATGCTTTTCTTACAGGTGCAGATGCTGAAGGGTGTAAGGCAGTGCTCGGGAAATATGGTGTGGGGGCAATAATATCCATTGAAGGAGATGGTGCCGATTTGCAGGCCAAACCTGATTTGAAGGCTAAAGCAATAATCGCCGCCATGAAGGAGTATGAAACATCGGTTCTTTTAGCTCTCAGCAGCAGTGAAGGAAGAGATATCCTGGCCCGGGTGGCTGCCAGTCTTAAAGTTCCTCTGGCCACTGACTGCCTCAGTGTGGATATTTCATCCTCTACAGTACGTAAGCCATATTTCTCTGGAAAAACTATTGCGACTCTGAAGATGAATGGCGCTTATTTTCTTTCCGCCATTCGACCAAATGCGGTGGAACCTGCTGAGGCTCCCGCTGAAGCAGCAGTGATCTCATTTACTGCTGTTGTAGGCGACTATGATGGCTTGGTTGTCAAAGAGATTAAGCAAAGCTCATCGGGTAAGGTAGATCTCTCTGAAGCCAATGTGATTGTTTCAGGTGGACGTCCAATAGGTTCTGAGGAAAATTTCAAGATTCTTGAAGAATGTGCAGACGCTATGGGTGGTGCCGTGGGAGCATCCAGGGTTTCAGTCGATGAGGGCTATGCCCCTCACTCTATTCAGGTGGGTCAGACCGGAAAAATTGTTAACCCCCGGCTCTATATTGCCTGTGGCATATCAGGCTCGGTACAGCATTTTGCCGGTATGAAAACTTCCAAAGTTATTGTCGCCATCAATAGCGATAAGGATGCACCCATATTTAATAAATGTGACTATGGCATTGTTGGCGATATTTTTGAAGTGGTTCCGGCCTTGACTGCTGAACTGGCCAAATAGCTCTACACTGTTCCGGTCAAAGAGTCTTCTGTTTGACAGGAATATTTTTTTATCCCTCCATCCTTTATACGATTACGGATAGATCGATGCAATCCTATGAAACAGCATATATAACGGTAAAAGCTATTTTTATGACTGTTCTTCTTGTGGGAGGTTTTGGCTATTTCTTCTATAAGGTAAGACATCTGCTACTCCTGATGAATGCGGTTCAGGGAGAGAGGAGTGCTGTTCCCGATCGTATCGGGGAACGGGTAAAGGTGTTGTTTGTTGATATTCTGGGGCAAAAAAATGTCAGGCGGAAACTGATGCCTGGTCTCGCCCACACCTTTATTTTTTTCGGTTTTCTGGCCGTCCAGCCACACTCTTTTCAGATGATGATTCAGGGTGTTTTCCCCGGTTTTTCCGTTGCCAATTTTTCCCCGTCTCTTTTTCAACTCTACTTGCAGGTAGCTGATGTTTTAGCATTTATGGTGCTGCTTGGGCTGGGATACGGCCTCTACAGACGAACTGTATTGAAGCCGGCTTATCTTACCAACGGCATGGATGCAAAACTAATTATCCTTTTCACATCGGTTATTATTCTAACTTTTCATATCTATAATGCTTTTCATCTCATGCTGCCCTCCCACGGGTTCGATTACTCACGCTGTTTCACGGTTTCCAAAGTGTTTGCCGCCGGCATGAATCTCTCATCCTGGACTGAACCTGCACTGCAGACAGGTCTTGAGGTGACCTACTGGGTTCATATCCTGACTATTCTTGGTTTTCTTATCTATATCCCCGGTTCCAAGCATCTCCACCTTCTCGCCGGTATTCCAAACGTCTTCTATAAACCGCTCGATGTTGAAAAATTGATGATTAAAACTGACATCGAAGATGAAGATGCGGAGACTTTCGGTCTGGCAAAAATATATGAGTTGAACTGGAAGCAGGTTCTTGATCTTTATGCCTGTACCGAGTGTGGGCGGTGCGAAGAGCGCTGCCCCGCCTCAAATACCGGTAAACCTCTGTCTCCCAAAGAGCTTATCCATGAACTGAAGGTAGAGCTTCTTGGCAATGCAGACACAATAATAAATAAAGAGAATGTAGAGAGTCTGCCATCCTTAGTAGATGATGAGATGGGTGCAATCAAAAATGATGCATTGTGGAGTTGTACCACCTGCCGGGGCTGTGAGGATATCTGCCCTGTTGATATTCAGCATCTTGATATTATTCTGGAGGTGAGGAAAAACCAGGTACTTATGGAGGCAGCCTTTCCGCAGGAGTTGCAGGATACCTTTTCCAACCTGGAAAATCAGTCAAATCCCTGGGGGTTCAGTGAGGATACCCGTGCCAACTGGTGCAAGGATTTAAAAGTGCCGCTTATGGCGGACAACCCGGATGTTGATATTCTCTGGTTTGTCGGCTGTGCCGGTTCTTTTGATGACAGGAATATTGAAATTTCAAAGGCAATTGCCAGTCTCCTGAATAAGGCTGGAGTGAGTTTTGCAATTCTTGGTACGGAGGAGAGGTGCAATGGTGATATGGCCAGGAGATGCGGCAACGAATATCTGGCCCAAATGATGATTGCTGAGAATGTTGAACTACTCAATCACTACAATCCCAAAAGGGTACTCACCGGCTGTGCCCACTGTTTTAATACCATCAAAAATGAGTACCCTGATTTTGGTGCAAGCTTTGATGTTGTCTCTCATGTGGATTTTATACTTGAATTGCTGGAGGGCGGGAAATTGGCTGTGAAGAAGGATTATGCAGGAACAATTACCTATCACGACTCCTGCTATCTGGGCAGGTGGAACAATGTATATGATTCACCCAGAAAGGTTCTTTCTACTCTAAATCCAAAGGTGGACCTGGTGGAGATGGTAGATCACGGGGACAATGGCATGTGCTGTGGTGCCGGAGGTGGCCGTATGTTTATGGAAGAGACTCTGGGCGAGCGCATTAATAATGTGCGCAGTCGTCAGGCGATTGACACCGGAGCCGACACTGTGGCGACTGCGTGTCCCTTCTGTATTACCATGTTCAGTGATGGAATTCGTGATAATAAGGGCACTCAGGACGTGAAGGATATAGCCGAACTGGTAGATTCGGTAGTCTGAACTATGAAGGTTTTTACGACACCATCACTCCTTATCCTCCCCGCCATGGGTAAAAGATTGTGACTGAATTGGGTTGGAGGTTTCGCAGGAACTACCGCAATCGCAACCAGTATCCTCAGTTTTGTTGTGTAGTGGTCCGTGATCATGACCGTGACCGGCGTCGGTGGCACAGGATCCCGAGGAACAGCCGCAGTCATCGTCTGCCCCAAACCAACCCCTGATGACGTTATACAAAGGACGGATGGAGAGAGTGAGCAGCAGCAGGGTTGCCGTTGTCATCAACCAGGTGGGCAGGATCTCAGCCGCATGGCCGACTGCGGCAACTGCAGAGATGCCAAGGGAGAAATAGATGGCATCAACCGCCAGACCACATAGTACACTGATGACAGCAATGGATAGCAGGTACAGTGCTGTGGCACGTTTTCCGAGCAGGCCGAACAGCACGGACAGTGAGGTGATATTGGTTGCCGGGCCGACCAGCAGGAAGACCAGGGCTGTACCGGGGCTGACTCCTTTCATGATAAACGCAGCTGCAATGGGAGTCGATGCAGTAGCGCAGATATAAAGAGGAATACCGAAGGTCAGCATAAGCAGCATAGAGGACAGACCTCCGCCCAGGTATCGTGATATTATGGCGTCAGGTACCAGCACGTTGATCAGTCCGGCCAGCAGGATACCGATAAAAAACCAGCCTGCCAGATCCGCCCAGAGGCTTGTGCCTGCGTATTTCAGTCCTGTGCCTAACTTTTCGGCCAGGCTGTGATGTTTTTTGTGCTTTTCCGGCGGACAGTCGATGCCGTCACAACAGTTGTCTATGGGGCAGCTCAGATCCGGGGTTGCCTGTTTTCCTTTATCCGGTGGGTTAAAGAAATTTTCTGCGCTGCCGGCTGTAAAAGCGGAGATAAAGGCTGAGATTGGTCTGGCAATTGTCATGATTGGATCAAGCAGAGCCCAGGTTATCGATATGGAATCCACGCCGGATTCCGGAGTGGAGATCAGAAATGCCGTGGTGGCTCCATTATTAGCCCCCTGTTTTTTCAATGACGCCGCTGCAGGTAATACACCGCAGGAACAGAGGGGGATAGGGATACCAAGGAGGGCCGCCTTGAATACCGAGCTGAAACGGCCGGTTCCCAGGTGGCCAGCCACGTAGGCCGGGGATAAAAACATCTTGAGCAGCCCACCGATCATCAGACCGAACAGGATGTAAACAGAAGCCTGCTGGAGCATATCCCATGAGGAAAGAAGGACGTTAAAGAGAAAATTTAATAGTATAATTAGCTGATCCATCCCTCTACCTCTGTCTGTTTCGGTGCCCGGCCAACACATTTAACTTCCCCGTTAATGACAACTGCGGGGGTCGAGAAAATGCCCAGTTGGGCCATTTCCTGGAAGTCCGAAACTTTGGTGACGGACGCATTAAGTCCTTTAGCGGCAACTGCTGCTTCAACAGCTTTTTGTGCTTTTTCGCAGGCTGTGCATCCGGGGCCGCATACTTTAATTTGCATGATTCTCTCCAATGGGGTAGCTCAGGGTTACTTGAATATTCTAATCAGATAACCAGATTAAACAAGTAACCGGTAAAAAGGATTCCGGTACCTACAACGGCAATAAATACTGCGATGAGTTTAGGTTTAAGCACCTTGCGCAGAATCACCATTTCAGGCAGGGACAAGGCTATAACGCTCATCATAAAGGCCAGTACTGTACCTAAAGCAGCTCCTTTTCCCAATAGTGCCTCGATAACCGGTACGATTCCGGCGGCACTTGAATACATGGGGATACCGACCACAACTGCTGCCGGAACTGACCACCAGGCATCTTTTCCCATAATTGAGGCCATGAATTCCTCCGGCACATAACCATGAATAAGGGCACCTACCCCGATGCCTGCAACCACATAAATCCAGACTTTGCCGACAATATCATGTACAGCTTCACGCCCACGCTCAACCCGGTTGGCCCAGGTCAGCTTTTCTTCCACAACAACGACCTCTCCTGCCCGCATTTCCTGCACCCAGTCTTCAATCCAGTGTTCCAGTTTGAACCGACCAATGATCCAGCCTGCAACTATGGCAATAAGCAACCCGGATACCAGGTAAATGGCAGCAACTTTCCAGCCGAGTAAGCCATAAAGGAGAATCAGGGCAATTTCATTGACCATGGGGGCCGCGATGAGAAAGGAAAAGGTTACACCCAGAGGTATTCCGGCCTGAACAAAGCCGAGAAAAAGCGGTACGGCTGAGCAGGAACAGAAGGGTGTGACAATACCCAGTAGGGCAGCCATCGCATTGCCGGCTGTCTCACGTTTCCCTGCCAGATATTTGCGGGTGCGCTCCTGGGTGAAGAATGATCGAATCATACCGATGACAAAGACAATCAAAGTAAGCAGCATCATTACTTTCGGGGTGTCGTAGACAAAGAACTGGATTGCTTCACCAAGGTGACTTCCCCTTTCAAGACCGAGCAGAGAGTAGGAGAAATAGTGGGAGAAGGGCTCCAGTTGTCTGTAGATCAGGTACCAGAGTGTAAAGCCGAGCAGGCCAGTAAGAGCACCCTTTCCCATATGAATGTTTTTTGTGTTCATGGTCAGGCTGGGATCTGTTTTACTGCAGTCGCAGCCGGTGGATTGAATAGGTTTCATCAGAATGACCTTTTTACCAGTTTATCTTATGAGGCAGTCTCGTAAAACTGCTGCTTCAGGCAGGGTTTTACGCATTTGATTCAGTTGTTTGTCGTTATCAAGCCAATGGCGCAGCTCACTGAGCATGGTTGCTGCGTATGTTGACTCACTGTTGTCTGCCAGGGAATAAATCATCCATGTCCCCCTTCGTTCTCTGTCAACCAACTCGGCGTCTTCAAGAATTTTCATATGCTTGGAGACAGTAGACTGGGCCAGTCCCAGGACTTTCTGAACTTCGCAGACACAGAGTTCTCCTTCCTGCAGCAGTTTGAGAACTCTGACCCTGTTAGGGTCGGACAGTGCCTTCATGGTTCGAATAAACGGTTTCATTATGTTGTTTCCTATATTCGCATATCGCCAATTAACGATATATTTTAATGCGGTTGTTGCATTTGTCAATGCTTTTACGAGACGTTCAGGGGCGATGAACTCACATTTCACGTTTTAATGAATTCTTCTGCGACGCTGCCAGAAAAATACAGGAGATGAAAACAAAGTAGTGGCCCTGCTGTGAGTCATAGAGAAAGGAATTAAGAGTACAGCCTATTATCATGCTGACGACCACCCCCTGAAGCAGCCATCTGTTCGGTTTTGGTAACTTGAGAGAGCTGAATAACATTGTCGCCAGCAGCAGCAGGAAGAGGAAAAGACCTGCTACTCCGAGCTGCACCGCAATAAACAGATATTCATTATGCGGATTACCTGTCCGTTTGATTGTCGTACCTTCAATAAGCTTGTCATGCGCTACTTCGAAGCCGCCTGTTCCATGGCCGAAGATTGGTTTTTCTTTAAGTAATACAAGACAGTCGGTATACCAGTCGAGCCTCATACCCATCGACGTCCGTGAGCTTCCCTGCTCATATGTCCGGACTTCATCTATCGCTTCGTCGAGGCGTGACGATACGTTATCGGACGAGAGGTAGAGTGTGGTAGACAGGGCAGTAAGCAGCATAAAACCGATCAGCTGCATTTTAAAGGAGAAGCGTTGAATGGTGTAGAGAACAGCAAGACAGAGAAGAACTACCATGCCGATTCTGCCGGGGGCAAGAAAGGTGAGATTGGCCAGGGCCACGGTTCCGATAAATAACCAGAAATATCGGTCCTGTTTCGACTCGGCAGCACGGTGGGCCGACCAGAAGATTAAAACAGACATGAAAAAGGAGTGGGTGATATGGTAGACCAGAGAGTCTCCAAATCTGTGGGAGGTAATTAAAGAGAGTGACATGCCGAAGGAGACGATCATAAGAACAATACATCCGGCAATAAAGCTATATTCGGCACTGGTTCGTGCCCAGGGTTTACCCCGAAGAAGAGAAATAACGATAGGGAAAAAGATGAGTTCCCGATATTTTTTCAGATTACTCAACCCATCGGCCAGGTCTGCAGGGGAATAGACAAGGCCTGTCACAAACAGAAGGAAAAGAAGGAAAGCGACCAGTGATACCGGACTGTTCCGTAGTATTTCCGGTAGTTCCATAAACTTACCGGACAGCATCCAGAAAAGAACTGCCAGAATCGAAAAGAGTGCAGTAAAGGCGGTGGAAAAAGGTATGAAGAAACAGGTGGCAATAACTGAAAATGCACCTGCCTGGGAAAAATAGTATAGTATTGTCTTTTTAGTATTCAATTTTTCTTTTGCACCCTTGGCAATCGAGTAAACAATCATGATTTTAGACGGTCACGATATATACTACCATACCTGCTGAATCGCATTTCGCAACCGTAATTTCAGCTCTTGTGGTTGCTCCACAGGCTTGATTTCTTGCCAGAGCAATTCTTCGGGTTTCAGTCAAATGGATTGTTTCTCGCTAAAACCGAGCAAAGCGCTCAATGCGGTTGTTGGGAATGTGAGAAATATCAGATTATTTCAAAAAGTGTTTTGAAAACGAGGGAATTCTATGTATTGATAGTCTGGCGGTATAGAAATACGCAAGTATGAATCATCTTTTATTTCCGTCTTGCCTTGCACAA